>JAFRFV010000049.1 GCA_017434185.1 Coriobacteriales bacterium | reverse complement strand
GCCAGAAGATGAAGAAGAACACGCAGAACCGACCGCCAACGGCGACAGGCGCCAGGTCGAGCTTGAGGAAGAGCAGGGTGCCACCCAGGAAGTACAGGATGGAGCCCACGATCATCCAAGCGCGGAACCTGCTGCGCTTGAAGCGGATGGCGTCCACCAGCACGCCGGCGATGGGCATACCGAAGACCTTGATCACCGTGGTCGCCGTGGTGACGGTGGCCGCCATCGCCACGCTCAAGCCGACGATGTTAGTGAGGAAGAACGTGAGGTAGTAGGTGATGAATGTGAGCAGGAAGTTGAGGCCGAACTCACCTATGCCGTAGCCGTAGCGCAGGCCCAAGGAGAGGTCGGACTTGTATCTGTTCTCTTTCGCTCCCATGATGTCTTCCCTTCATGAATGAAGACGCCCGGCGAACGCCCGCTAGCCTTCCTGCTTGGCGGCGTAGTCAGCGCGCATCTTGGCCATGTATTCCTCGGTGAGAGGATAGAGCAGGAACAGCAGAGCGGAGATCACGGAGATGATGCCAAGACCCCAGATGAAGAGGTTCTTGAGGCCGGCGATACCAGCGGCGGTCGCAGCCATGGGGTCGAAGCCGACGGCCAGCATACCGAAGGAGGCGACGGCAGCACCAAGGACGGCAGCGATCTGGATCGCCATGCCACCGATGGAGAAGGTGAAGCCGCGAGCCTGGGAGCCGTTGACCATGGCGTTGTACTCGCCGATATCGGCCATGCAGGTGGGGATGAGGGTGCTGGAGAACACGCCGAAGAACTGGAACAAGCTCATGAGCACGATGAAGGCCACCGTGCTGGTGCCGGTGAAGAGCAGAGCGAAGATGCAGACCGCGGAGAGCAGGGTGGTGACCACGAAGGTGGCGCGCTTGCCGATGCGCGAAGCCAGCGGCTGCACCAGCAGCGCACCGATGAACGACATCGCATAGGTGATGAACATGTAGATGGAGACGATGCCCGGATTCTCCAGGATGTAGGTGAGATAGTACACGAGCAGAGTGCCCATGACGGTCAGGACCGCGCAACGGAAGATGGCGCACAGGATGAAGATGAGCATCGGGCGGGTCTTGATGGTCTTCCAGAAGTCGGCCTTGGACATCTTGGGCTTGGCCTTCTTCGCAGCGGCAGCAGCGTCCAGAGCGGCGCGCTGCTCGTCGGTGAGTTGATCGTTATCGAACCTCTTGGTCACCATGCTCACGATGAAGAAGCACAGAACCGCGATGACGCCGAAGATCAGGTTGACCGTCGTGTAACCTGCGGCGGGGTTGGTTGCGAACAGGCCCAGGATGGCGGCCGCGATGAACGAGAAGATCAGGCGGGCGACGGTACCCCATTGCGACGCCGCGGCGGTGAGGCCGACCTTATCCATGGGCGTGTTGGAAACGGGATCCATCAACGCACGGAAACTGGACCATGAGATGGAGTAGCCCAGCCAATAGATGAAGAAGAACACGCAGAACAGGATGGCATACGCCACAGGCGGCAGACCCAGCTTGAGGAACAGCAGCGTGCCACCCACGAGATACAGGACGGAGCCGGCGATCATCCAGCCGCGGAACCTGCTTCCCTTGATGCGGATGGTGTCGATGAGCACACCGGCGATGGGCATGCCGAAGACCTTGATGACCGTGGTGACGGTGGTGACGGTGGCCGCCATGGCGACGCTGAGACCCGCCATATTGGTCAGGAAGAACGTGAGGTAGTAGGTGATGAACGTGAGCAGGAAGTTGAGACCGAATTCACCTATGCCGTAGCCGTAGCGCAGGCCCAGTGATAGCGTCGACTTCTGCTTCTCTTTCTTCTCTCCCATGGAAAGCTCCTGTCTCGAAACGACCTTTGGACGGAGATCGACGCATCCTCGCGCCGGTCAACCCCCTATTACCAAGGGGAACATGTCAAACGTATCGCCCTCATGCAGCATCAATGAGTCGAGCGAGTCGATACTCCTGATGATCTCACCGTTCAATTTGCAGATAAGCGCATCCTCACCGTAAGGTGAGAAGCGTTCGATGACCTCGTGGATCGAGGGGATCCGTTCGAATTCGACCACCGAACCATTGATGACAGCCTGCATGCCCACCTCCTCTCCTGGAACGTCGCTGTTGAACCTCCCCTTCCATCATCAATCCTTCTTCGTCAGCGCCTCGCGTACCTTCTCGCTGTCGGATTTCGCTCCGCCACCTGGAGGTGTTGCGGGCGCGGGCGGCGGCCCCTTGTGGATGCTCCAATAGGGAGCACCCGTCGCCTGGGCCGGCTCGTGGTACATGAAGTTGTCCTCGCCGCCATAGAAGTAATCATCATCGTGGTAGATGCCTGCACGCTCGTTCCATGCGTACTCCATGGCCAGGATCCTGTTGCCGTTCTCGAAGATCATCTCCTGCCCGGGACCTTCCTCCTTGCCCGCGAGGATGCCCGCCATGCGGGCGATGGCGGGCTTGCCGGCCGGGTTGTAGAACACGGCGGACCAGGAGAAGAGGCACATGAAGCAGTCGCACGTGCAGTTGGCGCCCAGGCTGAAGTCGGCCTGTTGCTCGGGGGTGAGCTGGGCCATGTAGGTGGCCGCCGACCCCGAGGTGTGGTCGGCACCCATGGGACCGCGCTCCCAGGTGAGACCGTAGCCACGGAGGATGCGCGGGTCGTACGCCGCGAAAGCCTGGCGCTTGGAGCTGGCGACACGCTTGATACCCGGGCGGCTTCCGATGCCCAGGTAATCGGCGATGGCGGCGCAGCCGTCCAGAAGCGGCTTGCCGTATTCGTTCGCTGGATCGAGAGCGGTCTTGACCATGTTGATGGCGGCTTCCGCATCGCCGAACTCCATCACGTGCTCGTCCATCATCACCGCGAGCGCATTGCCCATGTCGATCGTATCGCAGCCCATGTCATCGCACAGGCGGTCGATGGTGCAGACGGAGTCGGTGTCGAAGATCCCAAGGTTCGAACCGCACAGGGCAACGGTCTCGTATTCGATACCGGCGGAAAGGTAGTGTCCGTCACTGTGGTGGTACTCGTTGGAGCAACGGACGATGCAGCTGGGCTGGCAGGGAATGGTGCTGTGACCGCCGTGGTTCAGGAGGTTCTCACGCCACTTCACGGTGCCCAGGCGCTCCCAATCCGGTGTGAACTTGCCGGAGAAGTTGAGATAGGGCAGCGCGCCCATCTTGCCCGTGGTGTCCACGCCCGCCGCGGAGCCATAGAGTGGCATGACGTTGCCGGAGAGCGGGTTGGCCTTGATGCATGAGACGATGGTCTTGTTGAGCTCCTTGAATTCGGCCTGCTGTTCCGCGGTCAACTCGTCGAGCGGGCAGTAGGGGTCATCGGAGTGGGCGACGACAAGAGCCTTGAGATGCTTGCTGCCCATGACCGCGCCCATGCCACCGCGTGCACCCGCACGGCAGGGCAGACCGGTCCCCATCTCCGCGGACATGATGCTGCTGGTCCTCGCGAGGATCTCACCGGCGGGACCGATGCAGGAGATGGCGACGCGCGCGTCATAACGCTCGCGGAAGGCGTCGCAGGTGGGATAGGTCCACATCCCCACGAATTCGCTAGCGTCCTCGAGATGCACTTCGCCGTTCTTATCCACATAGCAATAGACCCAATCCGGCGATTGACCGGTGAACATGATCACCTTGATCTTGTGGTCGGTCATGCGTCGTGCCATGGTGCCACCGGAATTGGATTCCTTGATACCGCCGGTCAGAGGGCTCTTGGCGCCAATGGACAAGCGGTTGCTGGTGGAGAGCGGCGTGCCCGCGAAATAACCCGTCGTGAAGATGAGGGGGTTGTCCGGACCCAGCGGATCGCAGGTTGGATCGCAGTAGTCGGTCAGGAACTGGGCGATGAGCCCGCGCCCGCCAAAATAACCGTAGTTCGACTGGTCGAATTCGGTCTCGACGATCTCCTTGTTGCTCAGGTTGACTGTGATGAATCGCATTACCATGGTTCCCCCAGTTGGAAGATGACAACAGGAACGCTCGCCCCGTGGGACCACCGCATCGTGCCACCACGGTCTCATATTCCGATTCTAGGATTAGAACGCCGCGTTCGCAATGTGAAATACCTGATGGTCGAGCCATCCGCCTTCTCTCTTATCGTCTTTTCGACTAAGGGAGACCCTGCGAAGGGAGACAGAGGCATTCGCTTCCAACACGAGGCCATTGAGAGAGGGGGAGAAGCGCGGTATGCTCAACGTATCCATGTCCGCGCACGGTACCAAGGAGGGGCCATGAAGAAGCTGGTCGTATCCGATCCCGATTCATGCATCCAGTGTGGCAACTGTGAGGATGCCTGCTCGAAGGCATTCTACAAGGAGGTGTTCAAGGGCTACTCCTGCATCCATGTCACCGATGACGGTATCAAGGCATGCAACCAATGCGGGATGTGCGCGAAGGTCTGCCCGCTGGACTGCATCTCGGTCAACAAGCTGGGTGTATATGTGATCGATAAGAACGAGTGCATGGGATGCTGCGCTTGCGTGGACATCTGCCCGCAGGGAGTCATGGTGAAGTCGCTCGACAAGCCCATCGCGAGCAAATGCATCGCATGCGGGATCTGCGCCAAAGCCTGCCCCATGGGTGTCCTGGAGATCGTCAAGGATTGATCGGGCGGACACGCATGGCGCGCAGGCTTCCGCTCACAAGCCCATCATTCGTTCATCGAATATCCGAGTGAGCGTACGATTTGATAGAATTATCATCGTCCAGACGGACTCTTATTCTTTTTTCGAAATAAGGGAAGCACGTGAACACTTCGCAGCTGTACAGCTTCATCGTGGTAGCGCAGAACGAGAACCTCTCCAAGGCCGCGAGCATGCTCTACGTCTCGCAGTCCACGCTCTCGAAGAACATCGCCAAGCTCGAAGAGGAGCTGGGCGTCAAGCTCTTCGATCGGCGCGGGAAGAAGATCGTGCTCAACAAACAGGGCGAGCGCTTCCTGGAGAGCAGCATCGGCATCCTGCGCGACATCGAGACCGCGACACAGGATCTGCGCGCACTCAGCAACGGCAGCGGGGGACGATTGCGCATCGGTTGTCCGGGCGAGATCCTGCCGCTCTGTGATTGCGTCAGCGAATTCTGCAGGGAGCACCCCGACACCTACGTGGAGATCGATGCGAGCATCGAGACGCTGGACTACATCGAGATGTCGAATTACGAGATGCTCATCTATCCCAACGGGCCGCAGTTCGACAAGCTGGAGGGATACAGGTTCTGCAATGAGCGGTACCTGGTCGTCCTCAACAGCGACCATCCACTCGCCGCACGGGAAACCCTCGGATTCTCCGATCTGATGGACGAGCGCTTCGTGTTCGTCAGACGCGACCAAACCCACCCTGAATTCGCGTATCGCCTTTGTGGTGCGCAGGGCCTGAGAGTGAGTCAGCAACTGTTCGTCAGTTCCGCGGAGATGCACCTGCAGATCATAAGGAACGGCACCGCCATGGGTCTGGTCTCGGATCTCACGCGCAGGCAATACGATGAAGACCCGGCGATAGCCGTAAGGGAGCTCACCGACTGCCAACCCACTCGCCCCCTGTTCGTCTGTTTCAAGCGTTCCCCCACATTGCAGCCCATCGAGAACTCCTTCAAGGACTTCGTCATCGAATACTTCGGCATCGATACCAGCACGACGATAGGAGGCAAACGCCGATGAGTGCCTCGGCAGTGCCCGAATGGCTCTCACGCAACGTCCCGACGCTGAACCCGCACGAGCAGGAGCTGGTCGCCCGCGCGAAGGTGTGCGTGGTTGGTTGCGGAGGGCTGGGGGGCTTCGTCTGTGAGTTCCTCGTGCGCCTTGGCGTGGGCTCACTCGTCCTGATCGACGGCGATGTCTTCTGTGAGAGCAATCTGAACCGCCAGATCCTCGCGACGCGCGGTACCCTGGGGGCATCCAAGGCAGAATGCGCAGCGGAACGCGCGCTCAGCATCTCGCCTGGACTCCATGTCGAGGCGCATGGATGCTACCTGGATGAGGACAACGCGCAACGATTGGTCGCGGGATGCGATGTGGTCGTGGACGCACTCGACAACGCTGCGTCACGCGTGGTCCTGGAGCGTGCATGTGAACTGCAGGGCATACCCTTGGTCCACGGAGCTGTGCGCGGCACGCTCTGCCAAATCGCGGTCATCATGCCGGGCGAGCGGGTGCTCGAGCGTCTGTATCACGGGCATTGTGAGCCGCCTGCAGCGGGAACGTCGGAATTCAGCGCGCTCAAGACCACGCTCTCGTTCACTCCCGCGCTGTGCGCGAGCCTGGAGGTCGCGCAGGCTCTGCGGATCATCACGGGGCGATCGCGAGTGCTCGGACCCGGATGCATCCACTACCTGAATGCCCAGACGCTCGATCACAACACTCTCCAGCTCTGAGGGCGTTGCCGTAGGTATCGTTTCATCAAACAAGTTACAGCACCCGCTCCCCCACGCGTGCGTAATGGTATGATGCGTCCCGATGTTCAATCACACGAAAGGACCGTCACATCATGGACGAACCCATTCCCCAGATCCCGCAGGCGCCACAGGACGCTGCTCCCGTCACGCCTGTAGCCCCGGTCGCCCCGGCAGCCCCGGCAGAGCCGGCTGAGCCGCAAGTGCCACAGGTGCCGCAGATCCCGCAGGCGCCCGCGCAAACCTACGTCCCGCAGCAGCCCCAGTGGGCTACCGGCTACGCCCCGCAGCAGCCCGGCGTGCAGCCCCAATGGGCACCCGGCTATGCGCCGCAGCAAGTCGCCGCGCAGCCCGTGGCGCCCGTCGCCCTCGCACCCGATGCCAAGAAGCACTTCTCGCGTGCCGGTTGGTTCGTCCTGCTGATCCTGGTGCTCATGAACGTTGGCGCGTTCATCTTCACCATCCCCCTCGAGTTCGCCTCGCTCTCGGGCTTCAGTCTTGATATGAACGACATGTCCGCGCTCGTCGAGATCCTGTCGTACGCGATCGCCATCCCCATCTCGCTGCTTGTGTTCAGGAACATCGGTCACTTCGACCTGCCCAAGAGCAATATGGGCATCCCGCAACTCATAGGCTGGCTGGGCATCTGCCTGTTGGTGGGCTTCGTCGTGGCCACCGCCACCGACTGGGTCCTGGACGGGTTCTACACCATCATCGGTTCCGACATGACCTCGAACGAGTTCATGGATGATCTCTTTGGTGGCATGTCCCCGTTCTTCTTCTTCTTCGTGGCCTTCCTTGGCCCCATCATCGAGGAATACATCTTCCGTTATCACGTGATCCGTCGCACCGTGGGCTTTGGCCAGAAGAACGCCGTGCTGTTCTCCGCGCTGCTCTTCGGTCTCTTCCACGGCAACCTGAGCCAATGCTTCTACACCTTCGCCATCGGCCTGGTACTGGGTTATGTGTACGTGCGCACCGGCAAGCTGCGTTACACCATCGCCCTGCATATCGGTAACAACCTGCTGTCCTGCATCATCCAGGTGGGCCAGGAGAGCGTCATGAACAATGGTGCGATCGACATCGCCAACATCGGCGACCTCCAACTCTTCCAGATGCTGTTCTCCGGCCAGCTGCCCATGGACGCGGGCATGGTCTGTCTGCTCGTTGGCACCGGCCTGTACTACCTGCTCATACTGGTGGGTATCATCTGCATCGTCCCCTTCTGCCTCAGGATCAAGTTCTCCCCGCAGACCTTCGAACTGGCCAAGGGCACGCGCTTCAAGACCATGATCCTCAACCCCGGTTTCATTGTCTTCTTCATCGCGATCAGCTTGGAGATCATCATCATGTTCGTCGCGTACGCATTCCTGCCCGTGGAATCCATGATGCAGGAGATGAACGACCTCGCGGGTTCCGCGGGTACAGTGTTGAACTTGCTGCTATGACGGGCAGCTTTCAAATCGACGTCCACAAGTCCTGAGAAAGGAGAATCAACATGGGATTCCTCGACAGCGTTTCCAACACCTTCAACAAGACGGTGAGCGCGGCCGACCGCGGCACCAAGACCATGAAGCTCAAGGGTCAGATCAACGACATCAACAAGCAGCGCGAGAAGCTGGCCGCCCAGCTGGGTGCCCTGCTCTTCGAGAAGGCCAAGGACCTGCCCGAGCTGCGCGAGCTGTGCGGCACCCTGTTCGACGACATCTCCGGTCTGGATGCCCAGCGCACCGCACTGCAGGAGAAGATCGCCGCGATCGAGGCCGAGGCAGCCGTGGCCGCCGCGACCTACACCACCTACGTCTGCCCCACCTGCGGTCGCAAGGTGACCGGTACCGATAAGTTCTGTGCCGGCTGCGGCACCCCCATCGACGTGATCAAGGCCAACCAGCCCCAGAAGCCCGCTCCCGCCGCCGCTGCCCCGGTCGTCGCCCCCGGCACTCCCGTCTGCGCTGTCTGCGGCGCGCCCCTGGGCCCGGG
>JAFRFV010000048.1 GCA_017434185.1 Coriobacteriales bacterium | reverse complement strand
CCCACTACGGCATCTCCGTCCACGCCATCTGCGGCGAGGACACGGAGACCTACTACAAGCACATCGACTCCGCGATCGCCCATCGCCCCCACATCACCCTCGACGACGGCTGCGACGTGGTGAGCCGCATCCACGACAAGTTCCCCGAGGCCCTCGACGGCATCATCGGCGGCGCCGAGGAGACCACCACCGGCGTCATCCGCCTGCAGGCCATGGCCAAGGACGGCGCCCTCAAGTACCCCATCTTCGCCGTGAACGACGCCAAGACCAAGCACTTCTTCGACAATTGCTACGGCACCGGCCAGTCCACCCTGGACGGCATCGTGCGTGCCACCAACCGCCTGCTGGCCGGCCGCACCATGGTCATCTCCGGCTACGGCTGGTGCGGCCGCGGTCTGGCACTGCGCGCCGCCGGCATGGGCTGCCGCGTCATCGTGTGCGAGGTCGACCCCTGCAAGGCACTCGAGGCCGTCATGGACGGCTACCGCGTCATGCCCGCCGCTCAGGCTGCCAAGGAGTGCGACATCTGGGTCACCCTGACCGGCGACATCAACGTGATCGATGAGCCCATGTTCGCCAACCTCAAGGACGGCGCCATCATCTGCAACTCCGGTCACTTCAATTCCGAGATCAACATCCCCTGGCTCGAGGCCAACGCCGTCGCGAGCCGCGAGGTCAAGCCCCTGTGCCAGGAGTACACCCTGGCCGACGGCCGCACCCTCATCCTGCTGGCCGAAGGCCGCCTGGTGAACCTCTCCTGTGCCGAAGGCCATCCCGCCGAGGTCATGGACATGTCCTTCGCCAACCACGCCCTGTGCGTCGAACTGTTGGCCAAGGGCGAGGGCGCCAAGCTCGCCCCCGGTGTCTACATGGTGCCGCAGGACATCGACGACGGCATCGCCAAGCTCAAGCTGGAGTGCCTGGGCGTGCAGATCGACACCCTCACACCGGAGCAGGCCGCCTACCTGGACTCCTGGAAGATGGGCACGGTGTAGTCATGGCCGCCAACGAGACCGCGGCCAAGCAGCCCCGCGAGAACCTGCCCCGCAGCATCTGGTGGGAGGTCGACCCGCAGACCAAGAAGGGCGGCGTCTATCTGGTCGACCAGACGCGCCTGCCCCTGCAGGGCGACATCCTGTGCTGCAGCGCCTTCGAGGGCGTGGCCATGTCCATCGCGAGCATGGCCATCCAGGGTGCCGGCGCGCTCGCCGGTGCCGCCGCCTTCGCGTTGGCGCTCTTCAGCGAGAACGAGTTCACGGAAGGGGATAAGGACGCCTACCTGGCGGCTCTCGACTCCCACGCGGCCCAGCTCGTCTCCCTGCGCCCCGGTGCCTCGACCCTGGCCTGGGGTGCTGCCCGCATCCTGGGTTACGCGCATTCCCACGCCGCGGTGATGGATCTTCCCCAGCTCAAGGCCGGCGTCCTCGAACTCGCCTGCAAGCTGGCCGACGATGACGAGCAGGCCTGTCTGGCCATGGGTCGCATCGGCGCCGCTGCGATCAAGGGCGAGCCCCTGCATGTGAGCGAGCAGGGTGAGACGGAGGGCGGCACCCGCATCCTCACCCTGGGCAACGCCGGTTCTCTCTCGTCCGTACGCTACGGTACCGTTTGCAGCGTGGTCTGCGAGCTCCTGGCCCAGGAACGCCTGGCCCAGGCGTGGGTCTGCGAGACCCGCCCCAAGAACCAGGGCGCACGTCTGGCCTGCTGGGAGTATCTGGTCTGCGGCGTGCCCCATGCGCTCATCAGCGACGCGGCCGCCGCGAGCGTGATGGCCAAGGGCTGGGTCGACGCCGTACTGGTGGGTGCCGACCGCATCTGCGCCAACGGCGACGTGATCGCCCAGACCGGCACCTACGCGCTCGCACAGCTGGCGCATGCCCACGACATCCCCTTCATCGTCGTGGCGAATTCCAACACCATCGATCTCTCCAGCCCCAGCGGAAACGACGTGCGCATCGAGCAGCGCGACCCCCGCGAGCTGGAGGGTGCGGCCTTCAGCGGTGTCATCCTTCCCACGGACGCCAAGTGCAGCCGCGGCTTCGACCTGCTCACGGAGCCCGTCGAGAAGCACGTGGTCGACGGAGAGCGCACGCTCGAACTCAAGGGCGGTCACCAGATGGCCATCACCCGCAAGGGCGGCGCCTACGCCTTCGATGCCTGGCTGCGTCAGGCGCCCGCCGGCGTGCTGGCCTACAACCCGGCCTTCGATGTCACCCCCGCCGCGCTCGTGACCAGCTACATCACCCAGGACGGCCCGCGCCAGGCGCCGTTCTCCCAGGAAGGCTAGATGACGGACGCCGTCGCGGACGCTGCCGGCTACCTTGCTGAGGGCTTCAAGGAGCTCATCTGGCCCACCCGTTGCGTGGGTTGCGATCTGCCGGGCACCCTGCTCTGCGAGGAATGCGAGGCCGCCCTGCCGCGCATCGACCCAGACCAGGCCTGTCCCCATTGCGGCGCGGCCCACGGCGTCATCCTGTGCACGGAATGCGACCCAGCCAAGCCCAACGGCGGCTTCCCCTTCCAGGGGGCGCGTGCCTTCGGGCGCTTCGAGGGCGCACTCGCCAGCATGCTCGTGCTCTACAAGGACGAAGGCGAGAAGCGCCTCGCTCCCATCATCGCCCGTCTGCTCGCGATCACCGCGGGCAGCGACTGGCGCAGCTAGGCCGACTGCATCATCTTCGTGCCCGCGAGCGCCGACGCATTCCGTCGCCGCGGCTTCGACCACATGGAGCAGGTTGCCCGTGCGATGGCTGCCCAGACCCACATCGCCCTGCTCGACGTGCTCGCGCGCGACAAGGTGGTCGACCAGCGCGAACTCGATCGTCAGGATCGCGCCGCCAACGCCGCCGGCTCATTCCAGCTCCTTCCCGCCCGCGCCCTGGCCCTGCAGGACCGCAACGTGCTCCTGATCGACGACGTCTTCACTACCGGAGCCACTCTCTCCGCTGCCGCTCAGGCGCTTATCGATGCAGGTGCCCGAGCTGTTCGTGTGGTGGTCGCGGCTCGCGTCTGGTGATAGCCCCCGTCCTCTGCTATCATACGAAGGCTGTCCACTGGGTCTGTGGTTGCGGATGCGCGGCGGTTCTCCACCGCGTGGTCCCAGTCCAAGGCAGATACGGCCAAAGGGATCCACGTAAGCGGGGGCGGGAGTTCCCGTGAGCATGGCGTATTCTAGGTGTAAGACGTACCGCCTGCGAAGGGAGCACGGTGCTCCCCAGGCGAGAGGACGGGAAGCGGGTCGAACCGGCAACGTCCCAGTATGCGAGTGTGGGGGCAAAGACCAGGTCAGCCAGTCGACAGCCTTGCCCTTGGTGTTTGGAAGGAGCTACATGAAACGTATTCGAGCCATGGTCGCCACCCTGCTGCTGCTCGTGAGCCTGGGTCTGTGCGGCTGCAGCCTCCTGCCCGAGCTGGCTCCCAGCGATCCGCCCAACTATCAGATGACCCCCAAGGTGGGTGGCGACGCCCTCATCACCCCCGGCACGCTGGTCGTGGGTGTGGACACCAGCAAGGCCCCCTTCGCCGGCGAGAGCTACGGCCACATCGTGGGTATCGATGTGGATCTGGCCGCCGCGCTGGGTGACGAGCTGGGCCTGAAGATCAAGGTCGTCGACGTTGCCGAGAAGGGCGGCCCCACTGCTCTGGAGGATGGCGACATCGATCTGTTCTTCGCATTCGATAAGAACACGGCATCCCACTTCGATTGCACGTTCACCGGCACCTACCTCTACGATGCTGCGGCGCTGTTCACCCGTGACGGCAGCTACGGCATCAACAAGGTCGAGCATCTGCCCGAGGGTGCCTATGTGGCCGTGCAGCGCAACACCACCACCGCTGAGAGCGCCTACGTGCTCTACGGCGCCGACGTCGTGGTCGAGACCGACACCCTGGCCGATGCCTTCAGCGCCCTTGCCAACGGCGAGGTGCAGTACGTGGCCGCCAGTGCCGTCGTGGGCAATTACATCGCCTACACGCAGTACTCCGATGTCGTCATGGTGGGTGTCCTGGACGAGCCCCGTGCCATCGGTCTGGGCGTGAAGAGCAGCAACAAGGAGCTTGCCAAGGCCGCCGGCGAGGCGATGGAGACCCTCAAGAACAACGGCATCGCCGATCTCATGATCGACAAGTGGCTGGGCGCCAACCTCGAGCTGCTCGACGAGCCCGTCGTTCCCGTCGAGCCCGCCGATGCCAATGCGACGGATGCCAACGGCACCAAGGAGGGCAATGGGACCGAGGAGGCCAGCTCGTAGTCACGACCGACCGTTCGGCCCCGTTCCGTTGCCTTTCGTACCGTTCCGGTCAAGAAAAGGTAACGGATGAGCGGATTCCCTTTGAAATCCGCGAAATCATGGGTAATAATGGCCGCGTTATGCAAAAATGATGCATAGAAGCCGTTTTTATTGCAATATCGGATAGAAAGCAAGGAGAAAGAGAATGAAGACCAAGAAGTACCTGGTGCTGGTTGCCACCCTGGTGCTGGCGTGCTGCGTGGCCCTGCTCGTGGGTTGCGGCAAGGGCGGTAACGAGCCCTCCGGCACGGACAACACCCCCGCTCCGGCCAACACCACCCCGACCCCGACCGACACCACCCCCAACTACAACACCACCATCACCTACCAGGGCAAGGAGTACAGCTTCAACCTGCTCACCCCCGGTACCATCACCGTCGCCACCTCCCCTGACTTCCCGCCCTTCGACAACCTGGACGGCGAGGCCTACGTTGGCTTCGACATGGAGATCATGAACGCCGTCGCCGCTGAGCTTGGCCTGCAGGTCAAGTACACGACCGTCAACTTCGACGCCATCATCACCGCCGTCGCCGCCGGTGCCCCCGCCGACATGGCCGCCTCCGGCATCACCATCAGCGAGGAGCGCAAGCAGGAAGTCGACTTCACCAGCCCGTACTATTCCTCCAACCTGGCCATCATCGTGACCGGCGATTCCTCCTTCAAGTCCGCCGCTGACCTGGAGGGCAAGAAGATCGGTTCCCAGAGTGGTACCACCGGTCAGGCTTGGGCCGAGGAGAACATCAAGGGCCTCGAGTCCATCACCTTCACCACCGTCCCCGATGGCCTGAACGCCCTCAAGGCCGGTAAGGTCGACGCCTTCGTGACCGACCTCCCCGTTGCCCAGAACATGGTCGCCAGCAGCTTCAGCGACTGCAAGATCATCCAGGAGATCGCCACTGGTGACGAGTTCGGCTTCGCCGTCAACAAGGCCAACCCGGAGCTCACCGCTGCCATCAGCGCCGCTCTTGCCACCCTCGAGCAGAACGGCACCCTCGACAAGCTCGAGACCAAGTGGCTCTCCGACTACACCTCCGAGGCCTAGTCGATAGGGGATAAGCGCTTCCTCACGGGGGACATGTGACTCGGCTCCCCCGATGCATAGGAACCCGGAAGGGCGACCCATGTGGTCGCCCTTCTCCTATTCTCCGCCCGTCTTGCGTCGTGATGCATAGTAACTGGTGTACAATGCATCATTGTGCGTATGCACATGAATACGACCCGTCCATCGATTCAATGGGGGATGCTTCGATGAAGAAGTCAGACCGTGCGCAGAGAGCGACCGCCGCAAACGAACGTCTCACCCTGCGCGACATCCTGCCCAAGGCCTTCTCGCTCATGCTCGCCTTCGCGCTCATGGCACCCTGCCTGGCCGGTGCCATCACCGTGGACAACACCACGGCACGTCCCACACAGACCACCGTGGGCAATTCCGTCTATGCCGGTGATCCCACCCGCGTGACCTGGGAGTGCGTCGTGGGTGAGAACGAAGAGGTCAGCTCCATCTTCCTGCAATACCCCGAGGGCACCGTCTTCTCGAATGAGTCATACGCCCGCCTGACCGCGCTCGATGGTCTCGATCGACTGGAAGTCGACGCCGTCGACCCCATCATGGCCGATGGCACCGTGCGCATCGAATTCAAGACCCCGCTCGCCCCGGGCACCCGTCTGCGCGTTGAGATGTACTTCGTGGCCCTACCCGCACCCGCCGGTGGTGTCGTGATCACCGGCAGCTACACCACCAGGAGCGGTGCCGTCCAGGATCTGCCCGCTTCCCCCGCCATCGAGGTGGTTGGCAAGAGCAGCGCTGATGCGATGGTGGCCTGGCTCGACGAGCAGCCCTGGGTCGAGAAATGGAATTCCGTGCCCTTCCTGCGCACCTTCTTCAAGCCCCAGCTCATCGTGGCCTCCTTCCCCAGCCTGTTCAAGGGCTGGTTGCGCGCCATGGCCCTGGTGCTCATCGGCTTCCCGTTGGCCATCCCGCTGGGCCTGGTCCTCGCCCTTCTCAAGATAGGTAAGTTCAAGCTCACCAAGGGTCTCGCCAGCCTGTACGTGAACGTGGTCCGTGGTACGCCTCTGTTCCTGCAGATCTACATCGCCTTCTTCGGCCTGCCCCTGATGGGCATCACCGCCAACAACTACGTCGTGGGCGTGATCGTGTTGGCCATGAACTCGTCCGCGTACCTATGCGAGATCTTCCGCGCGGGTATCCAATCCATCCACAAGGGGCAGTTCGAAGCCGCGGCGAGTTTGGGCATGAACGGGGCGCAAACCATGTTCAACGTCATCATCCCGCAGACCGTGCGCCGCGTGATCCCCACCATGACCAGCGAGTTCATCCTGCTCTACAAGGACACCTCGCTCCTTTCCGCCGTGGGTGTCATGGAGCTCATGATGTTCGGTAAGTCGCTCGTGGCCAACACGGGCAACATCACCCCCTACATCGTTGCCGCGTGCTACTACCTGCTCGTGACCCTGCCGCTCATCAAGCTGGTCAACGTGCTCGAGGCCCGTCTCTCCGGCACCGACGGCGGCAGCGGCGGCAAGACCAAGGCCAAGAAGGCCAGGAAGTCCGGTAAGAAGCTCTTATCCGCCATCTCCCCGGTGCCGCTGCCCGGTGATGCCAACGTCGCTCAGGATGCAGCCCAGGCCACGGCGGAACCTGAAGTGGCCGCCCCAGCGGTCTGGAGGCCCGATGCGGAGCCGGACTTGAGTCTGACCGACGCCGGCCACGAGATGAGTTAGGGGAGGGGGTTGCATATGACTGAGACGATGGATAAGAGCCAGACACCCGTGGTGGTGCGCATCGAGAACCTGGTCAAGAGCTTCGGGGACCTGGAGGTCCTGAAGGGCGTGGACCTGGAGGTCCACCGCGGCGAGGTGGTCGTGGTCCTGGGTCCCTCCGGTTCCGGCAAGTCCACCATGCTGCGTTGCATCAACCTGCTCGAGAAGCCCACCGCCGGAAGGATCTTCTTCGAGGACCAGGAGATCACCGCTCCCAAGACCGACGTGAACAAGGTGCGTGAGCACATAGGCATGGTCTTCCAGAGCTTCAACCTCTTCCCCCACCTCTCCGCCAAGAAGAACGTCATGTTGGCGCAAGTCAAGGTCTTGAAGCGTAGCAAGGAGGAAGCGGAACGCGTCGCCATCGCGCAGCTCGAGCGCGTTGGGCTGGGTGACCGCCTGGACTATCTGCCCTCGCAGCTCTCCGGTGGTCAGCAGCAGCGCGTGGCCATCGCCCGCGCCTTGGCCATGGACCCGCATGTGATGCTCTTCGACGAGGCCACCAGCGCCCTCGATCCCGAGCTCGTGCGCGGCGTTCTGGACGTCATGCGCGAGATGGCGCGTGCGGGCATGACCATGATCGTCGTGACCCACGAGATGGGTTTCGCACGCGACGTGGCCGATCGCGTCATCTTCATGGACGGTGGCTACATCGTGGAGCAGGGCACGCCGCAGGAGATCTTCGATCATCCGCAGAACGAGCGCACCAAGGACTTCCTGGGCCACATCAGCTGACGCTCATCACATACGATCGGGTGACTGCTCCTCAAGTCGGTACATCCCCGGGTCCATCCACAGCTGTTCGCCGCTCAGGTACGACATCCTCGCATCGCAGCTACCGTCTTCATGCAACGTGATCATGCGTACGCCGGCCATGCTCTCGTCCCAATAGCCCAGCGGACTGATGGTGGAGCTCGCCATGAGCTTGATACCGGCGAATTCGACCATGTAATCGTTCATATGGTCGTGAGCGAACACCATCGCATGTATGTCTCCGCGCTCGAGGATG
>JAFRFV010000047.1 GCA_017434185.1 Coriobacteriales bacterium | reverse complement strand
CACGGCCAGAGCCAGCACGACCATGATGAGCTCATGGGTGATGCCGGAGGTGATGTGACCGAAACCGTTGAAGATCCTCTCCCAGTGCTGCAGGTGGAAGAACACGGCGATGCCGCCGATGACGATCACGGCGATGTTGGTGATGGCGGCAAGCTTCTGGAACTTGGCGCTGCCCTTGCCCAGGATGGCCATCAGGCTCTGCATGAACAGCAGACCGCCGGCGAAGCACAGGCACAGGGTGAAGATGACGAGAGGCCACTGAGTTGCCATGATAGTTTCTCCTTTCCTCTCTCTTAGCCCTGCCACTTGTGGTTGCGCAGGATATACCTGAATGATGGGCCGTTGCCAACATCAGGCAAGGTGTAGACATTCGCGCTGCTGTAGGGCTTGACGAACGCTCCAAGGGTTTTATCGCATGCGCCTTTGAATCCATCGATACCTTGATCGATATCTCCGAACCATTTGGCCATTCCGACGCAGTTCTTCACGCACTGGGGCAGATCTCCTGCCTCGATGAGCTGGTTGCACAGCGTGCACTTCTCAACGACACGCTCCTCTTCATTAAGATAACGCACGCCATAGGGACAGGCCATGACGCAGAACTGGCAACCGATGCATTTCTCCTTGTCGATCTGCACGGTGCCGTTGGGCATCTTCTGGGAAGCACCTGTAGGACAGACGGCGACGCATTCGGGCTTGTAGCAGTGCTGACACTGGACAGGCAGATAATAGAAGTCACGACTTGGCTGGCCGAACTCATCTGTCGCCTCATTTGGGCCGATGCGCAGAACCTTGTTCCAGAATTGCCCAATCGGAACATTGTTCACCATCTTGCATGATGCATTGCACGCCATGCAGGCTACACAACGATTCAGATCGGTGACGATGGCATACTGTGTCATGATTCACTCCTTCCCCTCGAACGTTGGAAGCCAGAGATTGAGTCGTTCATCGCTCGCATCATGGATGATGGGGGTTCCGTCATAGTCCGACGGAATGACCAGACCATCAGGACAATTCTCAGGAGTACACTTGTAGACCTTCACGGGATACCCACGCACGACCGCGGAACCACAATGGGGATCGCCAATATCGTTATTGACCAGCTGGTTGACTGCAGACAAGGTCCAACCATGCTCAGGCGCGGAGAGCTCAGGATACCACCACGTATGCTCGCAGTTGATGACACCCTTCGCGATACCGTAGAAGAGATCGGCGGTTTCACGAATCTTACCAAAGCGGCTCTCGATCCAAACCCAGTCGCCTTGCTCGATGCCCCATTCCGCGGCATCGTCAGGGTTGATCTCAACACGAGGAGCAGGCCAGACCTCTCGGCACCAAGGCAATTGTCTGTGTTCGGAGTGGAAGTACACGGGAATACGACGACCTGTGAGGCAGGTGACGGGGTATTCTTTCCAAACCTCCGGATTGTTCTCGATTGCATCGGCGTTGGGGCGATAGTCCGGCAGTGCGTCCTCCGCACTGTGATAGGTCTCAACGACGGTCGACCAGATCTCGTAGCGCTGGGTGGGCGTGTAATAACCAGGCACGACGTTGCTGGCGTTGGGAGTATAGGTGTAATCCTTGATGCAGAAGCCCGTTTGATAACGGCGATACGTGCCCCAATCATCAGGACGGAGATCCTTGACGTCCCACCAGCCCTTCACCTGGAACTCCTGAGCGAAGGCCTTCCAGCTGGGCGAGATCTCCGCCACCACGTGATCGAGCATCTCCTCGCACGTAGGATACGGGTTGCTGGGATCCCAACCCCATTGGATGCCCAGTTTCTTGTAGAACGCCTCGACGATCATGGGATCATACCACGTGTCGGCTGGGGGCTCGATGCACTGGACGCAGGCGCCCAGCATGCCACCAGAACCTTGGGATTGACGGGGAGTGCTCACCTCGAGCCAGTGTTGCGCAGGCATGATGACATCAGCGAGCTCAGCGGTGGGATGGTGCCAGACATCGATGTTGAAGAAGAAGTCGAGCTGTTTGAGGCATTCCCATGCCATATTGGAGTTACCCATGCTCAGGAAGTCACCGGACTGACAAACGCCACCCTTGACGGGGTAGGGTTTGCCGGTGACACCGGCTTCCCAAACGCTGTTGGCATCCGCCCACATGGCCCACCACTCCTGAAGTGGGTACTTATCTATGCCCAACTGCTTCTTCATGATCGGCTTACCGAACGACATGTCCACATTGGGATCGTAACTGGTATCACCGAAGTTGCCAGTCCAGTTGCACTCGAGCTTCGTGGGACCGCGTTGACCACCAGGCATGTCGCTGTTGCCGGTGATGGTCGCCAGGGTATCAACAGCGCGACAGCTCATGATTCCGTTGCCGTGATGCTCCAGACCCAACTGATACAGGATGCCACCATTACCCCAGCGCGGGTCCTTGCGAGCGCCATAGGCAAGTGCCGCCTCGGTTACCAGACTTGCCTTGACGCCCGTGATGGCTTCGGACTTCTCGGGTGCATACTCATCACAGCGCTGAGCGAAGAGCTGCCAGACAGGAATCGCGGTGTGCACCGAGCCATCCTTGAAAGTCACTTCGTACTCGCCATAGAGTGCTGGATCCATATTATCGAATGTCACGAGATCGGGAATGTATCCCTGCACCATGCCAGGCCGCAGGTTGGCTTCTGCCATGACGCCCGGATAAACCCTGCGCGCCCATGCATCCTTATGGCCTGTACCATCATAGCGCGGCCAAGGTTCCTCAGTCTCCCATCGGTTGCACTCGGGATCGAGCGCGGGATCGTAGGGAGACACTCGCGCCAGCGGAGCACTCGCGTTGAACCACTTGAGGGACTCACTCATCTCATCCCAAACCATGAACTTGTAATCACTACCGCCCTCCATGATGTCACTCTGGAGCAGTAGTTTGGTCTTGATCCAATTGGGACCACGCAGCACGTAAGGCGCCTCAGGTCCGGTGGGCTCCTTGTCGGCTACCACGAGGAAGCATGCATTGGTCCAGTACTTGATGTACTCCCAGTCGCACAAATCGTTCTTGATGACGACATCGCACATGGCAAGAGCCAAAGCCGCATCGGTGCCGCCGCGCAGCGCCAGATGGTAGTCGGATTCACGACCAAGAGCGGTCGTGCGCGGATCGACGCTGATGAAGGTGTCAGCCTGCATCGCCTCATCGATGACGGAGCGACCAGCCTCGTCATAGTTGGAAACCTCAGGCGTCGAAGCCCAGATGGTGAAAACGGTTGGACGTTCGTCGCTCGCTGACCAACTCCAACCATGGTTCGAGTTGAGTGCCGTGGAGAAATGTCTCGGCCCCTTGCACACCTGCCAAGCAAGTACGCAATTGCGCATACCGAACCAGGGATCCCAACCAACATAGGGTGCCATCGACCAGATACGACCGGTGCCACCGAGCGTCATGGTCGCCTCGTTACCATACTTCGCTTTGACGGCGTTGATACCATCGATGCAAGTCTGGATGGCCTCATCCCAACCGATGCGCACCCAGCCAGGGTCATCGCCCTTGGGGTTGGTGCGCTTCATGGGATGGTACATACGGTCAGGGTGATACGCATTCTGCAACGATGCGACTGATTTCGCGCAGCAACTGCCCATGCTCTGGGGTGCGCTGTCATCGCCTTCGATCTTGATAGCCTTCCCATTCTGCACGGTGACCCAGACGCCACATTCCATCTTGCCACAGCCACGACAGCAGGTGCGGATGCGCTTGACGGTGTTGTTGACCGTCTCCGTCTGAGTTGATGTCTCAGCGATGGCTCTCGAGGTCGCCGTGAATGCCGCAGCAGCGCTCGCAACTGCTGCCACCTTGAGGAAACTACGTCTGGATAGATTCAGTCTTCCCATACCTCCTCCTTCTTCGATTCGATCGTGAACGAATCACGCTCCCAAGCGGGCCCACTCGAAAACGTCGATCCACGATTGAAGTATGTCCGCCGACCTTGGAATGGTGAAATGACGATTTCGATTCTCAATTCGAAGTCACCATTCCATCTTCGAGTACTTGACAGCAGCGCGATTCGATTCTTGAATCGCGCTATTCCCTCATCAGCGAAACGACTGGGTTATACTTCACATGGGGATTATCGCGTTTCAGTGGTGGTATTTGCGCAGGTGGTCTGGGGGAATCATGGAGTTATCGTATCTTGACGAGTTCGTCACATTGGCAGGTGTTCTCAACTTCACTGAAGCAGCCAAGCGTGTTCATGTGTCCCAATCGACGCTGAGCAAGCACATGCTTGCACTCGAGACCGAGCTGGGCGTAACCCTGCTCAATCGGACGCCATCGAAGGTGGAACTCACTGAAGAGGGCTACTATGCGATGGGCATGGCGCTTCACATCATCAACTACATCAAGGATGGCAAACAGGTTCTGGAATCGATGAAGTCCCGCAAACCCATCTGCATCGATGGGCGATTCGAGGATGCGGAGATCTCAGGCATCGTCTTCTCGGCCATCAAGAGCTGCTCCGATAAGGGCTTGCGGCCCGTGACCTTCGCGCATACACGCGAGGAGGATACCATGCAGCGGCTCCTTGACGGTGAGATCGACGCGCTCATAGACTTGGCTCCGCTCGATGTGATGGATGACGACAGAATCGAGTTCATGAACCTGCATAACCGGCATATGGTCCTCGTGGTGGAGAAGAGCAGCCGCTTCGCGCGGCGTGAGAACGTGTCATTCAGCGAGCTTGCCGAAGAAACCTTCGCCGAACTGACCTGGGACCATTTCCGCCCAGGCTGGAACCATATCGTGGCCCAATGCGAGAAGGCGGGCTACACGCCAAAACGTAGTGTGCGCTCAGCGCAGACTCACACAGAAGCGCTCGCTGCACCCTTGAATGGGAGCTTGCTGATCCTTGCAGAGAATGAGTTCGATTCACGCTTCATCGACAGCTGCGGGCTCGCGGCCATACCCATCAAAGACGAAGGGGCGGTGTTCTCAATCGACGTGATGTACCTCAAGGAGAACGAATCCAAGGTGAGGGGTTTCATCAGGGAGCTCGCGGCGGCGCAAGGTCTTCTCAAAGATAAGCACCCCACCTTCTAAGAACCATCCCCATTCGAGACCATCAGTTGAATTCGTTCTGGGCGACGGTCGCGCCCTTATCCACAACTGCCAGCGCGGCATCCGCGGCACGCGCGCAATCCGCACGGAACGCCTCGAGGTCGTCGCCCTTGGGCTCCTGCAGCACGTAGTCGGCGGCGGGCTTGCGCCCCTCGGGACGCCCGATGCCCACGCGCACGCGCAGGTAATCGCCACTCCCCAGCTTCTCGTGGATGCTGCGCAGACCGTTGTGACCCGCGTGGCCGCCGCCCACCTTCACCTTGACCACACCCGGCTCGAGGTCGAGCTCGTCGTGGATCACGATCACATGGTCGAGCGGCGTGCCATAGGTCTTGACCAGACCCTTCACGGCTTGCCCGGAGAGATTCATGTAGGTTTGCGGCTTGGCGAGCACGAGCGTGAGTTCGTCGCGCTTCACGCTGGCCACCAGCGCATCGCAGGATGACTTCCAGTAGCGCGCGCCTAGCTGAGCCGCCAGCGCATCGACGGCCTTCCAGCCCGCGTTGTGGCGGGTGTTCGCGTATTCCTTGCCGGGATTGCCCAAGCCCACGATCAGCCAGTCGGCCTTCTGCTTCCCCTTGGGCCCGAAGATCGCCACCTGTCCCGCCTCGCTTATCCCCTGCGTGATCTGCGTGTTCGCAGCGCTTATCCCCCGCTTGCGCGGATTACAGCGCGAACTCGGGATCGAAGAGGTCGCTCACGCTGCCGTCGTACTCGACACGCGTGATGGCCCTGGCCAGCAGCGGCGCGACGGTGACGACCTTGATCTTGCCCACCAGCTTCTCTTCGGGCACGTAGACGGTGTCGGTCACGACGACCTCGTCGATGGCGTCACAGCTCTCGATGCGATCGAAGGCGGGGCCGGACAGCAGGCCGTGGGTCGCGCACACGTGGATGGAGGCGGCGCCGCGGTCTTTGAGCAGCTTGCAGGCGGTCACGACGGTGCCCGCGGTGTCGATCATGTCGTCGTTCAGGACGCAGTCCTTGCCCTCGACATCGCCGATGAGCGTGGTGACCTCGGCCTTGTTGTGGGCGGGACGGCTCTTGCTCATGATGGCCAGGCCGGAGCCCATGATGTCGCAGAACTTCTGCGCAGCGCGGGCGCGACCGGTGTCAGGCGAGACGACCACCAGGTTGGGCAGGTTCTGGGCCTTGAAGTAGTCCGCGAAGATGCTCATGGCGGTCAGATGGTTCACGGGGATGTTGAAGAAGCCCTGGATCTGGCCCTGATGCAGGTCGACGGCGATGATGCGGTCGACGCCGGCGACCTCGAGCAGGTTGGCCACCAGCTTGGCGGTGATGGGCTCACGGGCAGCGGACTTCTTGTCCTGGCGGGAGTAACCGTAGTGGGAGATGACGGCGCAGATGCTCTTGGCACTGGCACGCTTGGCGGCATCGATCATGATGAGCAGCTCCATGAGCGCGTCGTTCACGTTGCCGGCCACGCTCTGGATGATGTAGACGTCGCGACCGCGCACGCTCTGCAGGTACCGCGCGTAGATCTCGCCATTGGCGAACTTGGAGAGCTTCACATTGCCCAACTCGACGCCCATGTACTTGGCGATCTTCTCCGCCAGAGCGGGATTGGCAGTACCGGAAAACACGAGCATGTTCTTATCAGTCGACATCGTCACTCCTTGTTGGTTCGCTTCCATGTTGGGGATAAGCGCTTCGCTCCCCCCGTGCGCAGTCTCGTTCATGATACTACCCTTGGGCGAGATAATCCTGCGTCAGTTCCTCATTTTCCGCCACGGTCCATGCGACTTCGATACCGTCCGCCACGCTGCAGTCCAGAAGCTGCGTGTTGGGGCCGATCGTGCAGTCCTCCCCCACCGTGGTCTTGCCTTGCAGGAAGGTCATGGGCAGGATCGTGGTGTCGCGACCGATCTGCACGCCGGGCTCGATCCACACGAGCTTGGGGTCGAGCATGGTCACACCCGCTGCCATATGGGCGGCGTTGATGCGCTCCTGCATGATGGCGCTTGCCTGAGCCAGCTGGATGCGGGAGTTCACGCCCAGGGCCTCGGTGTAGTCATCCACCGGCAGCGCGAGAGTCTTGAAGCCCTGCTCGCGGCAGATGGCAATCACGTCCGTGAGGTAGTACTCACCCTGCGCGTTGTTGGTGGAGAGCTTGTCGAGCTGGCCAAGCAGCAGCTGCAGATCGAAGCAGTAGATGCCGGAGTTGCACTCGCGGATCTCGCGCTGCTGCGGCGTGCAGTCCTTCTGCTCGACGATGCCCAGCAGCTCGTTGGTGGCGGGGTCGCGCAGGATGCGTCCGTAGCCGAAGTTGTTGGGGGGCGTCATGGTGAGCACGACGGCAGCGGCATCGTTCGCAGCGCGGAAGTCCGCGAGGCTGCGGATGGTCTCAGCGCGGATGAGCGGGGAATCGCCACTCATGACCACGAGCGAGCCCTGATAACCGCGCAGGGCCGGCTGCGCGCACATGACCGCGTGGCCGGTGCCAAGCTGGTGTTCCTGGATGGCGATGGTGGTGTCGGCGACCAAGGGCATAATGCGATCGCGGCCGTGACCCAGAACCGTGACCACCTGCGTCGCGCCTGCTTCCTTGGCTGCGTCCACTGCCCAGCGCACGAGCGGCTTGCCCAGCAGTTCGTGGGCCACCTTGGGCTTCTTGCTCTTCATACGGGTTCCTTCGCCAGCGGCGAGGATGAGCGCGACGGTATCCATGTTCGACTCCTTGGCCTCTTGATCCTTCAGGTGGGCATCGATTGATGACACACCAAAAGAAAAGTATAGCAGGTACGTGCGTGCTATACTTGAAGCAACATGTCGACTCTACGGAGAGGAACGGCCATGGCTTTCTGCAATATCTGCGGAGCGAAGCTGGTGGATGACGGTCAGCGATTCTGCCAGGAATGCGGTGCCCCCACGAACGCACCCGCACGCCCGCCGGTGCCATCCACACCCAAT
Source organism: Coriobacteriales bacterium (assembly GCA_017434185.1). Classification (GTDB taxonomy): domain Bacteria; phylum Actinomycetota; class Coriobacteriia; order Coriobacteriales; family RUG844; genus RGIG2431. The sequence continues at coordinate 2,335 of JAFRFV010000047.1, read as the reverse complement.
TACCCAACGAACTTCGCGCAAGGCGATGACCCCAGCGCTCTCACCTCGGGCGTCTATGCAGGCCCTTCGGCGTACGATCGCCCCGATGCGGACTGCCGCCTGGTATACGCCGGCCCGCCCATCGATCTGCCGCCAGTCCAGGCTCCTCCCGACCAGGAGATGCTGATGACCTACGCCGCTCCTCCGGCGCCGGTCTACGCCGGTCCCCAGCAGATGGGTGGATTCGGTATGGGTTTCATGGGAATGGCTGTCCCCGCGCCCGCACCCAGCGATGAGGACGGCGGGACCGAGTGACGCAGTCCGCATGCCCTTATCAGCTGCGTCAGTGTGTATGGGAGATCACCTTGGCCTGCTGCTTCCGCTGTGCGCACTGCGGAAGTGGCGGCGGCAAGGCACGTGAGAACGAACTCTCCACCGCTGAATGCCTGGACATAGCCGGGCAGCTGGCCGCGCTGGGTTGCGAGCGCGTGAACCTGATAGGCGGCGAGGTCTTCATGCGGCGCGATTGGTATGAAGTGAGCGCTGCGATCGTGGATGCCGGTATGCTGCTGTGCATCATCAGCAACGGTTGGACGTTCACGCCAGAGCTGTGCCGCACGCTCAGGACGCTGGCGATCGAAAGCGTCGCCATCTCGCTGGACGGTCCGCCCGACCTGCACGACAGGCTGCGTCAGCCCGGTAGCTTCGAACGCGCCGAACGCGCGGTGCACACGCTGGTGGCGGCGGGTATCCCCACGAGCATCATCACGACCCTCAACAGTGCGAGCGCTTATCGCCTGCCACAGATGTACGAGCTCGTGCACGACTGGGGGATCTTCGCTTGGCAGCTGCAATCCTGCAGCCCCATGGGCAATGCAGCGAAGATGGACGTGGGCTGGGCATACGACTTCAGGCTGCCCATGGACTTCGTCGCGAGCATGCACGGCAAAGCGCCCTTCGCGATCATGACCGCCGACAACATCGGCTACTTCCGTGGTGATGAGGCGATCATGCGGGGTGGCAGCTGGCAGCAGCCGCGCATCTTCCCCGGCTGTGCCGCGGGGCTTTCCGTGGTGGGCATCGACAGCGTGGGCAACGTGAAGGGTTGCGAGTCGCTCTACGACCCGCGCTTCTTCGAGGGCAACCTGCGCGAGCGCAGCCTGGCCGACATCTGGAACGACCCCGCCAGCTTCGCCTACAATCGCGGCTTCACGCCCGAACTGCTCACGGGCGCGTGCGCCAGCTGCGAGATGGGTTCGCGCTGCGCGGGCGGATGCCGCTCCTACAACCACTTCACGCACGGCAAGCTCTACGAATCCCCCGCCTGCGTGCGACGCGGCGAACCTGAATGAGGTCCGTCCCTTTTGTGAAGAAGTGACGAATGGGGACTGTCCCCATTGTGAAGAAATGCGGAAAGGGGACTGTCCCCTTTCCGCATGGATACGCTGGCTGGAGCACAAGGATTCGAACCTTGATTCCAGGCACCAAAAACCCGTGTCCTGCCCTTGGACGATGCTCCAGTGAGTGTGCAGATGATACCACGCGTGCGGCGCGGCACTCAAGGAAGAAGCGCTTGGATGGTCTCGACGTCCGCGGGCTTATCCACATCCTCACCCAGAACGGCGTACTTTGACTCGATGATGGAGAAACGCATGCCCAGCATCCTCTGCGCGACCCGCTCGATCTCCGGGATGCTCAGGATGCCCAGCGCGAACTTGAGCAGGCAGAGCTTGGGAGCCATCTTGGCTATCTGAAGCGGTGACTTGCGCGCCTCGAAGAAGCGCTGGGCGAAGTCCGCGATCTCCTTGGCGTGCTCCGATGAGACCAGCATCATGTTGCCGCTGGTGAAGGTGCCCTCTTTGAGCTTGAAGTAACTGCGCTGCGCACCCGGGATCTGCTGCTCGATGGTCTCCCTCGAGATGAACATGTAGGTGAAGTCGGCACCGGAGGCGAGCGAGCGGCCCAGGAAGTCGACCACGGACTCCGGTGTCACGGCGGGGATGTCGCCGGTGGAGCCCAGGATGGGACGCTTGTAGTTGGGGTCATCGCCGATGATGGCCTTGCAACCTGCCAAGCCGTTCTCGACGAAGTTCCCATCCGTGACCACGAGCCCATCGATCTTGGACACCCAATCGCCCAGGCCTTCGCTGGTGGGAGCGGTCACGAAGATGCGATCGACCACCCCGCTCGCGCGCAGGGCATCGACGATGTATTCCACCATGGGCTTGCCGTTGATGGGGAAGACGCCCTTGCAGGGCACGTCGGAGCCGAGTGCTGAAGCGGAACCACCTGCCATGATGAGTACGTCGACCTTCTGGACGGCCTGCTCAGGAATCTGGGTTCCCGCCTCTGACAT
>JAFRFV010000006.1 GCA_017434185.1 Coriobacteriales bacterium | reverse complement strand
GACCTCCAAGTCTCATTGTGGTTTGGCGATTACAAGTCTACTTGGAAGACGGGCCTCTGGCTCTTTTCCCGTCTTTTACACCACTATACGAACATGACCGCCCACCGAAGTACCCCCAAACTAGAAATCCAGTTTGGTGGTACCACCAATCGAGAAATCCAGTTTGGGGGTGGTTGGCTTAAGTTCGAGGGTGCGTTTCGGGGTACCCCCAAACTAAAAATCCAGTCTGGTGGGACCACCAATCTAGAAATCCAGTTTGGGGGTGGTTGAACCGCGCGCCGAGGGCGTGCGCCGGGTGCGATGCGCTTATCTCATGAATGCTGGAGCGGCCCGGCGAGGAAACCGGGCCGCTCATGGCAAGGAGGAGAGAGAAGATGGGTGGTGCTCATGCACTGCTGCGTGGATTCACACGAGCCGAGTCATTTGATCGTGTGACTCCAGAAAGAAGGTCGTTTCCTCTTTCTGATGGTAGTATATACAGAGCACATCGAGAAGCTGTGAGCGACGGATGTAGAAGTCATGGGTTCGCTGTCGTGAAGATGTGCAGTCACAGTCGAAAAGCTGTGAAGCCGCAGGTGAGACACCTGTGACCGCTGTTTGGAAGGAGATGCCATGCCCGACATCGCTTTGAGGTTCCACAAGGACATGCTGGTGGCCGAGGGTGCCATGGGCACGATGCTCACGCGCCAGGGTATGCCGGCGGGGGAGTGCCCCATGTTCCTGAACGTCCTCGACCCCGAGATGGTGCTTGAAGTGCATCGTTACTACCATCTCGCCGGTGCTCACTGCGCCATCTCCAACAGCTTCGGTGGAACGCGTGCCAAGCTGGCCGCCTACGGGCTCGAGGACCGCTTGGAGGAGCTCAACATAGCCGCCGTCAAGCTGGCCGCCCATCACAAACCCCAGCATGTGCTGGCCGACATGGGCCCCTGCGGTCTGGTGATGGAACCCTTGGGCGATGCCACCTATGAGGAGATGTTCGCCCAGTACTACGAGCAGGCCGTCGCGCTTGCCAAGGCGAATCCCGACGCCATCCTGATCGAGACCATGACCGACATCGCCGACGCCCGCTGCGCGCTGCTGGCCTGCAAGAGCGCCTGCGACCTGCCCGTGATCGTGTCCTGCACCTTTGGCGAGAACGGCCGCATGGACCTGTCCGGCACCGACCCCGCCACCGCCGCCATCATCCTGGAAGCCTGCGGCGCCGATGCCGTGGGCATGAACTGCGGTCTTGGTCCTGACAACATGTTCCCACTGCTGGAGGCCATGGCGCAGGCCACCAGCCTGCCGCTCATCGCGCAGCCCAACGCCGGCATGCCGCAGCTGGATGCGCAGGGCAACACCGTCTATCCCGGCACGCCCGATCAGATGGCCTACTGGGCCGAGCGTTATCGCTCGATCGGCGTGCAGATCATCGGTTCGTGCTGCGGTTCCACCCCTGCCTTCACCGCCGCCATCAACCTGGTCGTCGCCGACCGCGACGTCATCCCCCGCACGGTGGAGCGCCGCGGCGTGGTGCTGGCCGGTCCGCGTGGCAGCGTGTGCATCGATGGCAGCGAGGGCGCGAAGATGGTGGGCGAGCGCATCAATCCCACGGGCAAGCGCGCGCTCGCGCAGGAGCTGCTGGATGGCTCGCTCAACATGGTGCACAGCTATGCGAGCAGCCAGATCGAAGCAGGCGCGGATCTGCTGGACGTGAACGTGGGCGCCGCCGGCGTCTACGAGCCCGTCATGCTGCGCAAGGCGGTCAACGCCCTGGTTGCCAGCTACAGCCTGCCGCTCTCGCTGGATTCCAGCGACCCCGCCGCGCTCGAGCAGGCGCTCAAGGCGTACCCGGGTCGCGCGCTCATCAACTCCGCCAACGGCGACCCCAAGTCGTACCAGAAGGTCTTCCCGCTGGCCAAGCGCTATGGTGCCGCCGTCGTGCTGCTCGCGCTCGATGAGAACGGCATCCCCAAGACCGCGCAGGGACGCGTCGAGATCATCTCCCGTCTGCGTCGTATCGCCGCGGTCTACGGCCTTTCCGACGATGACCTGCTGGTGGACGTGCTCACCATGGCGGCCGCCACCGATTCCGCCGCACCCCAGGTCACGCTCGATGCCGTGCGCGCCATCCACGACCTGGGCCTGCACGTGATCCTGGGTGCATCCAACGTCTCCCACGGTCTGCCGGACCGCATGGCCCTCAACCGTGCCTTCATCACCGCCTGCATCATCAACGGTGCCGACGCTCTTATCGCCAATCCCAACGACGCGCAGTTGGTGGCGCTTATCCACAGTGTCATGCCCAGCAGCAACCCCAAGGTGCTCGCCCAGGCATGGAATGGCTGGCAGCAGGCCTACCAGGCGGCACTCGACAAGGCGGCCGCCGGCTTGGGCAACCTTGCATCCGGCTCCGGCTCTGCCGCCGCCCCCGCCGCGCCCGCAACCCCCGCCGCGCCCGTCGCGCCCAGCGACCCCGCCAAGGCGCTGCGCAACGCCGTGCTGCAGGGCAACATCGATGCGGCTGCCAGCATGGTCGACGCCGTGCTGGCGGTGGGCACCAGCCCCGAGGCCATCATCCCGGACATCCTCGCACCCGCCATCCAGGACCTGGGCGACGCCTACGGTCGCGGCGAGGTCTTCCTGCCGCAGCTCATGAGTTCAGGCGAGGCCATGAAGGCCGCCGTCGCCCGCGTCAAGTCCTTCCTGCCGCCTGTGGCTTCAAAGGGTCTGGGCAAGGTGCTGTTCTGCACCGTGAAAGGCGACATCCACTCCATCGGCAAGGACATCTGCATCAGCCTGCTCGAGAGCCAGGGCTTCGAGGTGCTCGACCTGGGCGTGGATGTCGAACCTCAGCGCGTGGTGCAGGAGGCGGCGGAGTCCGGCGCCCAGGTGGTGTGCCTCTCCGCGCTCATGACCACCACGCTGCCCGCCATGCGTGAGACCGTCTTCGCGCTCCAGAAGGCTCTGCCGCAGGTCAAGGTGATGGTGGGCGGTGCCGTGGTGACCAAGCAGTGGGCGGACACCATCAACGCGCTGTACAGCAAGGACGCTCCCGGCTGCGTACGCAAGGTGCGCGAGATCCTCGAGGAAGGCAAGGTGGAGTAAGTGCCCGACCTCTCCAAGGCCTCCCGTACCGAGAAGATCAAGTTCGTACTCTTCATCGTCGTGTTCATCGGCCTGATCGCGCTGGGTATCGCGCTCATGCCCTACTTCATCGACCTGATCAACGAGGAAAGCCGCGCCGCCACCGCCCAGGAACTGCGCGACGAGGGCTTCATGGGCGTGCTCACCGTGCTCGTGTTGCAGATCCTCCAGGTTGTCGTGGCGTTCATCCCTGGCGAGGTCGTGCAGATCATGGCCGGCGTCATCTACGGTGGCATCTGGGGCGCCGTCATCTGCCTGACGGGTGTGGCCATCGCCAGCGCGGCGGTCTTCGGCCTGGTGCGTCGTCTGGGTATGCCCTTCGTCCGCTCCATGGTGCCGGAACAGCAGATGGAGCGCTTCAGCAAGTTCTTCAGGGAATCCAAGAAGCTCGACATCACCGTCTTCATCCTGTATCTGATTCCCGGCCTGCCCAAGGACATCTTCACGTTCTTCGTACCCCTCACCGAGATGCGCTTCCGTCGCTTCCTGGTGCTCTCGCTCGTGGGGCGCACCCCCGCGCTCATCTGCTCGACCTTTGGCGGAGCCGCCTTCGTGCAGGGCAACTACCTGCAGATGATCCTGCTCTTCGCCATCTGCGGCGGCCTGGCCCTGCTTGGCATCGTGTTCCAGGACCGCATCTTCGCGTTCGTCAACAAACTCAGGCACAAAGGGGAGGCTGCCCCCCAGGATGAAGGCAGTGAAGCTACGACCGACACCCAGGGAAGGGTAGAAGGGGACGATTCGTTATGATGGATGTTCTGGAGTGGCTGGACGGGATTCTGTACTATCCCATCCTGATCGTGATCCTGATTGGCGCGGGCCTGTACTTTGGGTTCCGCACCAAGTTCGTGCAGATCCGCATGTTCGCGGAATCCTGCCGGGTCCTGGCCGAGAAGCCGCATGAGGAAGGTGGCCTCTCGTCCTTCAAGGCCCTCATGATCTCCACCGCTTCCCGCGTGGGTACCGGTAACATCGTGGGCGTTTCCACAGCCATCTGCCTGGGCGGCTTCGGCGCCGTGTTCTGGATGTGGGTCATCGCGCTGGTGGGCATGGCTTCCGCCTTCGTCGAGAGCACACTCGCGCAGATCTACAAGAAGAAGGATAAGGACGGCTCCAGCTACGGTGGTCCCTCGTACTACATCCAGGACGCGCTGCACAGCCGCACCTTCGCCGTCCTCTTCGCGATCGCGCTCATCCTCACCTACGCCGGCGGTTTCAACATGCTGGCGTCCTACAACCTGCAGTCCGCCTTCGAGGCGTTCAGCTTCTACAACCCCAATGTCACCCCGTGGATCATCGGTGCCATCGTGTCGCTTGTGGTCTTCTGGGTCATCGCCGGTGGCGGCAAGCGCATCGGTGAGGTCGCCGGCATCCTCGTGCCCTTCATGGGCGGCCTGTACGTGCTCGTCTCGCTCGTGATCATCATCCTGCACGCCGGCGTTCTGCCTGCCGTGATCGGCCAGATAATCACGGACGCCTTCGACTTCCATGCCATCTTCGGTGGCGTCGCGGGCTCCTGCCTCACCTACGGCATCAAGCGTGGTCTGTACTCCAACGAAGCCGGTGTGGGTTCCGCTCCCAACGCCGCTGCCGCCGCGAGCGTCTCGCACCCCGTCAAGCAAGGTCTCGTGCAGATGTTCAGCGTCTTCCTGGACACCATCATCATCTGCTCCGCCACCGCTTTCATGTGCATGTGCTGCGGCGCTGATGTCGTCCCCACTCTCGCCGGCGCTCCCATGGTCCAGACCGCCGTTGGTACCCTCATGGGCAAGACCGCCGGTGCCGCCTTCATCGCCTTCGCCATGAGCCTCTTCGCCTTCACCACGCTCATCGGCAATCTGTACTACTGCAACAACTGCCTTGCCTTCCTCAACGGTGGCAAGCCGCTGTCCAAGGAGCAGATGGGCGCCTTCTACTTCATCTCCGCGCTGCTCGTGTTCGTGGGCGCCGGTCTGTCCATGGCCGCCGCCTGGGACATCGCCGACATCCTGATGGCCCTCATGTGCTTCATCAACATCCCCGCCTGCTGCATCCTGGGCAAGCGTGCCTACGCGGCGCTCGAGGATTACATCAAGCAGAGGAAGGCCGGCCTCAATCCCGAGTTCCACGCGGCGGACATCGGCATGGATCCCGACACGCTCGACTTCTGGAAGTAGGCTTTCAGCGCCAAAGCGCAACCGTACGGACGACGCCTGGTGGAATATCGATTTTGTGAACCATACAAAACCGATATCCCACCACAGGAAGCCGCCGACCCCCGCCACTCCCGCGCCGCCACTCCCATCCCGCCCCGCGCACTCCCGCACGGCGGTGTCCCGCGGCGTTCTTCGCCGGATGCCCGCGCAATCTCCACAGTCATGCGAGTCCCCATTACCTATACTTCTCGCATACAGACACGACTGCATGCGGTCGTGATTCCCGCATGCGCACGGAAGGAGCCATCATGGCACAGCAGGAACGTAGGGTTGGTACCGTCTCCCGGGGCATCCGTTGCCCTATCATCCGCCAGGGCGATGACTTGGCGAGCATCGTGACCGACAGCGTGTTGGAAGCCGCCCAGATCGAGGGCTTCGAACTGCGCGATCGCGATGTCATCGCGGTGACGGAGTCCATCGTCGCCCGCGCCCAGGGCAATTACGCCAGCGCGGAGGCCATCGGCAAGGACGTGCGCGCCAAGCTGGGCGGCGGCGCCATCGGTGTCATCTGGCCCATCATGTCCCGCAACCGCTTCGCCATCTGCCTCAAGGGTATCGCGATGGGCGCCAGCAAGGTCGTCCTCATGCTGTCGTATCCCTCCGACGAGGTGGGCAACCACCTGGTGAGCTTCGACGACCTGGATGCCGCCGGCGTCAACCCCTACTCCGACGTGCTCAGCCTTGAGCGTTACCGTGAGCTGTTCGGTTACAAGAAGCACGAGTTCACCGGCATCGACTACGTCGAGTACTACAGCCAGCTCATCAAGGAAGCCGGCGCCGAGCCCCAGGTCATCTTCGCCAACCAGGCCAAGGCCATCCTGGACTACACGGACGCCGTGCTCGCCTGCGACATCCACACCCGCGCCCGCACCAAGCGCCTGCTCAAGGCCGCCGGCGCCCGCATCGTGCTGGGTCTGGACGACATCATGACCGCATCCGTGGACGGCAGCGGCTTCAACGAGCGCTACGGCCTGCTGGGCTCCAACAAGGCCACCGAGGACAGCGTCAAGCTGTTCCCGCGCGACGCCAAGCCCCTGGTGCTCGAGATCCAGAAGCGCATCCTGACCGCCACCGGCAAGCACGTCGAGGTCATGATCTACGGCGACGGCGCCTTCAAGGATCCCCAGGGCAAGATCTGGGAGCTGGCCGACCCCGTGGTCTCCCCGTTCTTCACCGACGGCCTGATCGGCACGCCCAACGAGCTCAAGCTCAAGTACCTGGCCGACAACGACTTCGGTCACCTCTCCGGCGAGGCCCTGCGCGAGGCCATCAGCGCGTCCATCCGCGCCAAGCAGGGCAGCCTGGTGGGCAACATGGTCTCCGAGGGCACCACGCCGCGCCAGCTGACCGACCTGATCGGCTCGCTCTGCGACCTCACCAGCGGTTCCGGCGACAAGGGTAACCCGGTCGTGCTCGTGCAGGGGTACTTCGACAATTACGTGAGCTAGGCCCTCGCGCCTACTCCGTCGTATCTTGGGGATAAGCGCATCGTGACCCGGGACAGGGAACGGGACGTTGCAACCGCCAGCCAGGCGGTGGTGGACGGCGCGACCGTCGACACCGCCACCGGTCGTCTGGCGGAAAGCGACATCTCGTCGCAGCGCGTGCACTCCATATTCAGCAGGATCGCAGGCCGCTACGACCTGTTCAACCAGCTCTCCAGCATGGGCATCTACCGCCTGTGGCTCAAGCGCGTGGTGCGCATCGCCGCGGCGCGCCCCAACGATCGCATGCTCGATCTGGCGGCCGGTACCGGCGACGTGAGCTTCGCCATCGCGAGCCAGAGCGCCACCCCGCCCGCGTCCATCAGGGTGACGGACTTCTGCCAGGAGATGCTCGACGTGGCGCAGCAGCGCTACGAGGCCGGAGCCGCTGGCGGCGTGCCCTGCAGCTTCCAGGTCGTCGATGCCCAGGACATCCCCTTCGAGGACGGGAGCGCGGACCTTATCACCTGCGCTTATGGTGTACGTAACTTCCCGGACCGCCACAAGGCGCTCGAAGAGGCCTTCCGGGTGTTGGCTCCCGGCGGCCGTTATGTGATACTTGAGTTCAGCACGCCGCCCTTCGCTCCGTGGCGCGTGCTGTACCATGCATACCTGCGGGTCATGATCCCCCTCATCGGGGGCATCCTCACGGGGGACCGTTCGGGTTTCGTCTACCTGAACGATTCCATCCGGGCATTCCCGGACCAGAGGACGCTGGCCCGCGCACTGGAGTCCGTGGGCTTCACACAGGTCACGTGGAAGAACTGCAGTGGTGGCATCGCCGCCATCCACAGCGCCGTGAAGCCCCAGTGAGGAGGACGCCATGCTGCTGACCGCACGATTCGTGCTGCCGGTTTCAAGCGAGCCCATCGAGCGCGGCGCCGTGCTGGTGCGCGACGGGCTCATCGCGGACATCGGCCACAGCACCGATCTGCGTCGCAAGTACCCCCAGGAGGAGATGAAGAACCTGGGTCTGGCGGCGCTCATGCCCGGTTTCGTCGACGCGCACATCCACATGGAGTACGCCGCTATGCGCGGTCTGGTGAACGACCAGCCCTACGCTCCCTGGAAGCTGCAGGTGCAGCAGACCTCCAAAGTCTACGACCGCCGCGATTGGCAGGATTCCGCGCTGCTGGGCGGCCTGGAGGCCATCGCCAGCGGCATCACCACCGTGGCCGACACCAGCCGCACCGGTGGTTCGCTCTATGCAGCTCAGCAGCTGGGTCTGCGCGGGATCATCTACCGCAAGGTGGGCACCATCAAGCGCGAGAACGTGGACGAGGCCTTCCGCCGTTCCGTCGCCGACATCGAGGAGTGGCGCGAGTCGGTCGACCCCAGCCGCATTCAGATAGGTATCTCGCCGCGCTCCAGCCATTCCTGCAACCCGCGTATCTACCAGAAGGTGTGCGAATACGTGGGCAGCAGCGACATGCCCGTCACCATGAGCGTGGCCACCAGCCGCGAGGAATACGACTTCATCAAGTACGGCAGCTCGCCTTTCGCCCGCCACGACGCCGAGACCGGTGCCGCCTACGGCGTGGACATGCCACCCTTCCTGCCCACCGGCGAGAGCCCGGTGCGCTACCTGAACAACTGGGGCCTGTTCAAGCTCAAGAACTTCGTGGCCGCCCACTGCGTGCAGGTGGACGATGACGACATCGCCATCCTGGCCGAGAACGACGTGGCCGTGGCCCATTGCGCCCGTGCCAACGCCAAGCTCTCCGTGGGCGTGGCCCCCGTTGCCGCCTTCCTGCGCGCTGGCCTGCGCGTGGGTCTGGGCACGGATTCCCCCGCGGCCAGTGACGGCATGGACATGTTCGACGAGATGCGCATCAGCCTGCTCATGCAGCGTTCCACCGGCGTGCACGGCTTCCTCACCACGCAGGAGATGATCCACCTGGCCACGCTGGGTGCGGCGCGCGCGTTGCGCATGGACGACCGCATCGGCTCGCTCGAGGTGGGCAAGGAGGCCGACATCATCGCCGTCGACCTGCACAACTCGCATCAGCGCCCGTTGCACGACCCCAACACCGCGATAGTTCACAGTTCGAATCAGGATAACATCCGCATGACCATGGTCCACGGCCGTTTGTTGTATGATGATAAGGACGGCATCGGCCAGGGCCACTGCTCCGGTGTCGACCCCTTCGAAGTACGCGCCCGCGCCGAGGACCTGCGCCTCAAGGTTCGCGGCAAGCACAAGTAGAGTGAGGATTGCGAAGATGTCCCAGAAGCAGAAGAAGAGCCAGCGCAAGCCCAGCCGCGCACAGGCCGCCCGCATCGCCGCACAGCAGGAGGAGAAGGCAGCGCGTCAGGCGCAGAACAAGCAGCGCATGAGCACCAGCAAGAAGATCTTCATCAGCGTGATTTGCGCCATCCTGGCCATCGCCATGACCATCCCGTCGCTGATCATGCTCTTCGGCATGGACTGATCGCGCCGCAGCCGGACGCCGCGTATGGGCAGCCATTCCCGCCCACCCGAGCCCCGTGGCAGGGGAGGGGTGT
>JAFRFV010000046.1 GCA_017434185.1 Coriobacteriales bacterium | reverse complement strand
GAGCCATCGCCGCACCCGTGACCGCCGCAACCTTGAGGAAGGATCGGCGTGTCATCGTGAGCTTACTCATATTCTTCTGTGCTCCTTTCCAATCACAGCGAATAATCTCGCGCCGCGCGTGAAACCCCGGACGTTCCGTGCAGCGCTCGCCGCGAAGATATAGGGCGCGCAGGGTGGGTGGGCAGATACCGGCGGGTAGGTTTTTCCCATCCGAACTCGAAAACAGACCTCCCGGCCCCAGATGGTAGAGACCCGGATAGGGCGGCTCGGCGGGTAGGGCGGGCATCCCTACCCGGTGGGTAGGGATGAATTCGGTTCCAGTGCGGAGAAACCACCCATCACCGTTATGGAGTTATTTCTTCCCAGCGGCTAAAATGCCCATGGGGGATAAGGACATGGGGAATCGAAGTGGGGGACGGCTCTATGGCGAGCGAGGAATCGGCCAAGCGGAACGCGAGCGAACTACTCGGGTACATCTTCCTGGTTCCTGGCCTCGCGGCAGCCATCATGGCCAACGAAGTCACCCGCATGCCCGGGCTCATCACCGTGGGTCTCAACGCCAACTTGGCGGTATGGGCGATCGGGCTGTCTGTTCTCGCCATGCTCGCCATGCTGCTCCTGTATCGCGCCAAGCCGGGCTTCCGTATCACCCGCTTCCCCGGTGTCGTCATCTTCCTGGCGGCGCTGCTTTCCGCCTTCGAGGTCATCTTCCTCATCTACAGCAACAGCGGCCGATTCTCCGATGCATCGTTCGTCGCCGTGACGGCGGTCATGCGCACACTCGCCGCCCTTCTGTACGTGGAGTGGGCGGAGGTCCTACTCATGCACGGAGCACGCAAGGCGATGATCGGCTTCGCCTGGGCCATGTTCATCGTGGCTCCCATGCGCTTCTTCTTCGAGTTCGTGCCACTGGGCGTGGGCATCGCGTTCTATGCGATCATCCCCCTCGTGAGCGGTGCGCTGCTCCTGCTGTTCCGCCGTGTGAGCGCCGCGCAGATCCAAGGCATCGACACCCTCAGTTTCTCGGAGAAGGACCTGAGCGCCGACACCCTGTTCAAGATGAGCAAGGTAGATGCCACCTTCTTCCCCACCGACGAGAACGAGAACCGTCGTCTCTCCTGGTCACTCCCGCTCATCCTGTTCTTCTACACGGCGGTCTTCGGCATCATCCAACGCAACTGGTTCCCCCTGCAGAACGAACCCAGCTTCGCCATCCTGATCGACCTCGCGTACGCGATCGGTTATCTGAGTGCGGCCATCATCATGTACCTTCTGGCCACGCGCTTCCTGAGCAGGGCGCATTTCGATGTCTACCGCGCCATCATCCTGCCCGTGGTCATGGTCGCCCTCTACCTGTCCACCGTCTTCAGTGGCGAGCAGTCATGGGTCTTCGCCGCACCTCTGAGCATGGCCCAGCGATTGTCGTTCTTCTTCTTCCTCACTCCATTCCTCATACAGGATGAACGCGATGCGATGGTCTCCTTCTGTCTGAGCCAGGTCGCGTATCGAGCAGGCCTCATGATCGCGGGCATCTCGCGATCGATCAGCCTGCCTCAGGAATTCTGGAATGGTGTGGTCATCGTCACGCTGGCGCTGCTCACCATCTGGAGCTTCGCCTTGCTGCTGTCCGGGCGCAACGCGAATTCGCAGGCGGCCGGAGCGGGCGACAGCGCTGGAGCCAGTACCTCCGAACCCGTCGCAGAACCCGATAAGCCCAAGCGACCCAGCTTCAAGGAGGTCTGCGCCGCCATCGCGAAGGAGTACGGCCTCACGCCGCGCGAGCAGGAGGTCATGGAGATGCTGCTCAAGGGCCGCAGCGCCGCCCGCATCGCCGAGGAGCTGGTGATCTCGAAGGGCACCGTGAAGGGCTACATCCACAACGTCTATACCAAGGTGGATGTGCACTCCCAGCAGGAACTCATCGACTTCTTCGAGCTCAAGACCAGCGAGAACACTTCACTTCCAAGCGTGTGACGGCGTGCCCGCGCGGTATAATCCCCCTGACAGCAGCCACGGGAAGGGGGACGACCATGCCCTGGACAGAAGCCCAGATAGCCGACGTATTGGCGCGCCAACGCGCCTTCTTCAAGAGCGGCACGACGCTGGATGTCGCATGGCGCAAGGAGCAACTGCGCAAGCTCAAGGCCGCCGTGATCGAACACGAGAGCAAGCTGATCGAGGCGCTCGCCGCCGACCTCGGCCGTAGCCAAGCAGAGGCGTTCTTCTGCGACATCGGTGCGCTTATCCTCGAAATCAACGAGACGCTGCGCGGCCTCTCGCGTTGGGCGAGCCCAGAGCGGCACTTCAGCGGCCTGCACTGCTGGCCGTCCATCACGACGACCGTACACAAGATGCCCTACGGCTGCACGCTCATCATCAGCCCCTTCAACTTCCCGGTGCTGCTCAGCTTCGGCCCGCTGGTCGCGGCGATCGCGGGCGGCAACACGGCCGTGATCAAAGCAAGCTCCAAGTCGCCGCATTGCACCGCCGTCATGCAATCCCTTATCGCAAGCATCTGGCCTCCCGAG
>JAFRFV010000045.1 GCA_017434185.1 Coriobacteriales bacterium | reverse complement strand
TGTGCTCCAGGATGCCGCCGATATAGACCTCATGACCGTCGCACAGACAGTCGAGGTCGAGTTCCACGGCATCCTCCAGGAATCGATCCAGATAGACCGGATGTTCCGGTGTGACACGGATGGCCTCGTCCATGAACTCGCCCAGCTGCTCGGGGCGACTCACGATGGCCATGCCGCGCCCACCCAGCACGAAACTGGGACGCAATAGAAGCGGGAAGCCGAGTGTCTCCGCAGCGGCGCAGGCCTCCTGGTAGCTGGATGCCATACGAGCCGGGGGATAAGCGATGCCCAGCCGGTCGAGCAGCGCGGCGAACTCGTCGCGATTCTCCGCGAGCGCGATGGAAGCGGGTGAGGTGCCCAGGATGGGTATTCCGGCGGCCTGCAGGGCGGCGGACAGCTTGAGCGGCGTCTGTCCGCCCAGACCAACGATGGCGCCGATGGGTTGGGTCGCCTCGACGATGTCCATCACGTCCTCGAAGGTGAGAGGCTCGAAGAAGAGCGTGTCGGAGCTGTCGTAGTCGGTGGAGACGGTCTCGGGGTTGCAGTTGACCATGATGGTCTCGAAGCCCGCCTCGTGAAGCGCGAATGACGCTTGGACGCAGCAGTAGTCGAACTCGATACCCTGCCCGATGCGGTTGGGCCCCGCGCCCAGGATCATGACGCGCGGGCGCGCAGCCTTCTCCATGCCGGGCCTCTCGGGGTGGGGGCCACTCGCTAGGATATCGCTCGAACCCCCACCCCTGCGGCCCGGTACAGGGCAGACTTCGCTCTCGTATGCGTCATAGGTCTTGTAATGGTAGGAGGTGACGCTGGCGAATTCCGCGGCGCAGGTGTCGACGGTCTTGAATGCGGGCCGCACGCCCAGCGCGAGGCGGCGTGCGCGCACATCGAGTTCGCTCACGCCCAAGCGACACGCCATCTGGGCGTCGCCGACCCCGTAGCCCTTGAGCAGGCGGAACGCGGGCGCGTCAAGCTCATCGAGCGAGAGTCCGCCGTCACCAAGCGCCTGTGTGAGCGCGACGATATCCGCCATGCGATGCAGGAACCACGGGTCGATGCCCGTAAGCCCATGCAGCCGCGGCACATCCCAGCCACGGGCGAGCGCCTCCGCCACGGCGAAGATGCGGTCGGGACGCGGCAGTGACAGATGCATCGCCAAAGGCTCATCCCCCAAGGCGCGCAGCGCCTCGTGACCCTGCGGACCCAGACCCAGCGAACCATCCTCGAGCGAACGCAGCGCCTTACCCAGTGCCTCCTCGAACGTGCGACCGATGGCCATGACCTCCCCCACCGCGCGCATGCGGGTGGAGAGCAGGTCGTCGCTTCCGTGGAACTTCTCGAAGTCGAAACGCGGCACCTTGACCACACAGTAGTCGAGCGTGGGCTCGAAGCAAGCCAACGTCTGACCGGTGACGTCGTTCTCGATCTCGTCCAGGCCATAGCCCACCGCCAATTTGGCGGCCGCCTTGGCGATGGGGAACCCGGTCGCCTTGCTTGCCAGCGCACTGGAGCGCGACACACGCGGGTTCATCTCGATCACCAGCATGCGACCGTCGTGCGGGTTCACCGCGAACTGCACGTTGGAACCGCCGGTCTCCACGCCTATGGCCTCCAGGATGTTCAGTGACGCGCGGCGCATGCGCTGGTATTCCGGATCGCTCAGGGTGAGAGCGGGCGCCACGGTGATGGAGTCACCCATGTGCACGCCCATGGGGTCGAGGTTCTCGATGGAGCAGATCACGATGGCGTTTCCGCGGCAGTCGCGCATGACCTCCATCTCGTATTCCTTCCAGCCTTCGACGCTCTGCTCGAGCAGGACCTCGTCGATGGGCGAGAGCGCCAGGCCCTGGGCGGCGATCCGCTCGAGTTCGGGCAGGTCATGGGCGATGCCACCACCCGCGCCGCCCAACGTGAACGAAGGCCGCAGCACGAGCGGGAAACCCAGCTCACCCGAGATGCGGCGCGCGTCATCCAAGCTATGGGCGTAGTCGCCGCGCGCCATCTCCAAGCCGATGCCGGCCATGCACTGTTGGAAGAGCTGGCGGTCTTCGCCGCGCTCGATCGCCTGCGCCTTGCAGCCGATCATCTCGACGCCCTCGCGCTCCAGCACGCCGCTTCGATGCAATTCCATGGCGATGTTGAGTGCGGTCTGCCCGCCCAGAGTGGGCAGCAATGCATCCGGATGCTCCGCCTGGATGATGCGCTCCACGAACCCTGCGGTGAGCGGCTCGATATAGGTGCGGTCCGCCAGATGCGGGTCCGTCATGATGGTCGCGGGATTGGAGTTGACCAGGATCACCCGGTAGCCCTCCTGCTTCAGCACCTTGCAGGCCTGCGTGTCGGAGTAGTCGAACTCAGCGCCCTGCCCGATCACGATGGGGCCGGAGCCGATCACCAGGATGCTGTGGATGTCGTCACGCCTGGGCATGGCCGCCTCCCCTCATGAGCTCCATGAACCGCGCGAAGAGGTAGCGCGAATCCGTGGGACCGGGACAGGCCTCCGGATGGTATTGCACACAGAAGGCGGGGGTGTCCAGGAAGGCGATGCCCTCCGCGCTGCCATCATTCAGGTTCACATGGGATAAGCGCACACGACCGAAGCGTGGGTTGTCGACCACGGGGGCGATACCCGCACGCACCCAGTACATGAGGTCGTCGGGATGCTCGTTCAGACCACCGGAGAGCTGTGGCACGAGCGGGCCCAGCGACGGGAAGTCCAGATTGAAGCCGTGGTTCTGCACCGTGACCTCGACCCTGCCCGTGAGCAGGTCCATCACCGGCTGGTTGCCGCCATGATGGCCGTACTTGAGCTTGATGATGCGACCACCGGCGGCGAGCGAGATCATCTGATGCCCCAGACAGATACCGAAGACCGGCAGCTTGCCCAGCAGCTGTTCCACCTGTGCGTAGGTGACATCGACGGCCTCCGGGTCGCCGGGGCCGTTGGACAGGAACACGCCATCCGGCTGCAGGGCGAGCACTTCGCTGGCGGGCGTGTCCCAGGGCACGATGACCAGACGGCAGCCCTGCGCACGCAGGCAATCGAGTATCGCCTGCTTCACGCCGCAGTCGTACACGACGACCAGAGGGGACGATTCCGCTTGGCGGGAATCACCAGAGGGGGCGGATGCCGCGTTCGAGGAGGCGGGAGGAGTGCCCACGGCATCCGTCCCCTCTGGTGAGGAATGACTTGCAGAACGATCCCTTCCGGTCGTGTGAAGAGTCGCGACCAGGTTGGCACCCACGAGTGACGGTGTCGCGCGCACCTTCGCGAGCAGACTCGCAGGATCGAGAGCGGTCGTGGATATGATCGCCCGCATGGCACCCAGCTCGCGTATGTGCCTCACCAGCGCCCGCGTGTCCACCCCCTCGATGGCCACGACACCCTCGCGCTCCAGGAATTCCTGCAGGCTCATATCGCTGCGCCAGTTGCTGGGCGTGCAGCACATGTCGCGCAGCACCAGACCACGCAGTGCGAGCGGCCCCGCGCTCTGTGCGTCTGCCGAGCAGACACCGTAATTGCCCAGCTGGGGATAAGTCATCACCACGATCTGACCGGCGTACGATGGGTCCGTTATCACCTCCAGATAACCCTCGAGCGAGGTGTTGAAGCAGATCTCGCCCCAAGTCTCGCCAAGCGCTCCACAGGCGCGACCTTCGAACACGCTGCCATCCTCCAGCACCAGGAGCGCAGCGGGTGCGGGCGGCTTGGAAAGCCGCCCCACGAGCTCCCGATATGCCGTACCCCCACTCATCGTCGCGCTTATCCCCTAGTTGATGGCGTCCATGCCGCGAGCACGTGTGCGCACGCGGATGACCTCGTCGACCGGCAGGATGAATATCTTGCCGTCGCCCACCTCGCCGGTGTAGGCGGTGTCGCAGATCACGTCGACGATGCGCTGGCAGTCGTCGTTGGGCACCACGATCTCGACCTTGATCTTGGGCAGCATCTTCACTATCACCTCGCTGCCACGGTAGTACTCCTTGAAGCCGCGCTGGGTGCCATAGCCATGCACCTGGCTGATGGTCATGCCATTCACACCCGCCGCAGCCAGCGCTTCCTGCAGATCGTCCAGCTTCTGGGGACGGACGATGGCTTCGATCTTCTTCATATCGCACTCCTTCCCACTGTGCCGCTAGTCCAGACCGTCGAACGAGGGATAGGCGGCTTCGCCATGCAGGATGCTGTCCAGGCCCGTGCGCTGGGACTTGGAATCCACCGCCAACTCGCCTTTGAACAGGGCCTTCATGAGGAAGCTGATAAGCCCGGTGACCACGACCACGTAGACGAGCGTGACCAGGATGCCCTCGATCTGGGCGATGAGCAGGGTGGGGTCACCGGTGTAGATGAGGCCGCCATACTCGGTCCAGCTGAGCTCCGGGACGCAGAAGATGCCCGTGAGGATGCCGCCCACGATACCGCCCACACCATGGGCGCCGAAGGCGTCGAGCGCATCGTCGTAGCCCAGCTTGCTCTTGAGGGCGGAGATGCAGTAGTAGCAGATGGGGGCCACGATGAAGCCCATCAGGACCGCCGCCCAGACCTGCACGAAACCGGCAGCGGGCGTGATCACCACCAAGCCGGTGAGCACGCCGGTGCAGGCACCCACCACGGTGCACTTGCCCGTGCGCAGGCGCTCCACCAGCATCCAGCTCATCATCGCCGCGCAGGGAGCGACGATGGTGGTGGCCAGGGCGAGCGTCGCGACGCCGTCGGGCGCGAAGGCGGAGCCGGCATTGAAACCGAACCAACCGAACCACAGGAAGGTGGTGCCCAGCAACACGAAGGGCACGTTGTGGGCACGGTACGACGTCACGCCATAGTCGCGACGGCGGCCAACGATCAGACAGAGCACCAGACCGCCCACACCGCTGGCGATGTGCACGACGTCGCCTCCGGCGAAGTCGAGCGCGCCGATCACGTCGCCCACGAAGGAACCCTCGCCGCCCCAGACCATGTGTGCGAGCGGGGCGTAGACGAAGATGTTCCACAGCGCCAGGAAGCCCAGCAGCGCGCCGAACTTCATGCGGCCCGCCGTCGCGCCGGTCAGGATGCCCGCCGTGATGAACGCGAACGCGATCTGGAAACCGAAGTCCAGCAGTCGCGGATATCCCGTGCCGGCGTCGGGGTCACCGCTCATCTGGCCGAATATGCTCCAATCACCCAGGAAGAACTGGTCGAAGCCGCCGATGAAGCGCGTGCCGCCGGGGCCACCATAGGCGATGCTCCAGCCGGCGATCGTCCACGCCAGACCCACGACGCCCATGACCACCAGCACCATGAACATCGTGTTGAGCACGTTCTTGCGTCGGCTCAGACCGCCGTAGAAGAACGCCAGACCCGGCGTCATCAGCACCACCAGCATGGTGCATACGATCATGAAACCAGTCGTTCCCGTGTCGAACATCGGAATCCTCCTTAGACGCCAAAGAGCAGGTCACCGTAGGTGGGATACGGCCAGAAGCCGCTGCCCACAAGAGTCTCCGCCTTGTCAGCGGGAGCACGCAGCATCGCCATCCTGGGCAGGAGAAGATCGCGGATGAGGGCGCTCTGTTCGAGCACATCCTGGGCCGCCTTGACCTGCATGAGCGCATCCTCGAGGTCGTCCACGGCGGCGTCGATCTGCATGGCGAGCGAGCTCAGGTCGCGCAGGAGCTTCTTCTCGAGACCACAGGCGGCACCCAGATCGAGCGCCGTCTTGGCCTGGGCCGTCTGGGCCAGACTGCCACTGTAGGCCAACACGGCGGGCAGGATCTCCTGATGCACCATGTCGATCATGGTGTTGGCCTCGATGATCACGCTCTTGCAGTAGTTCTCCAGCATGATCTCGCAGCGGGACTCGATCTCGGGCCTGGTGAAGATGCCCTGATGGATGAGCATGTCGGCATTGAGGGGCTCCAGGAGCTTGGGCATGCAATCGGGGGTGGTGCGCAGGTTGTGCAGGCCGCGAATCTGGGTCGCCTCCTTGATCCATTCGCTGTCATAGCCGTTACCGTTGAAGATGATGCGCTTGTGGCTGACGATCGCATCGCGCAGCAGGTCGTGGAGCGCATCGTTGAAATCGGCAGTGTCCTCGAGCACGTCCGCGTACTTCTCCAACACCGCAGCCACGGCAGCGTTGAGCATGATGTTGGCGCAGGCGATGGAGTTGCTGGAGCCCAGCATGTGGAACTCGAACTTGTTGCCCGTGAAGGCGAAGGGGCTCGTGCGGTTGCGGTCAGTGGAGTCGCGGGTGAAGCGCGGGAGCACGTCCACACCCAGCTTCATCTGGGTGCGCTTGGCGGCGTTGTAGGCGGAATCGCTCTCGAGCGCCTCCAGGATGGCAGTGAGCTCGTCGCCCAGGAAGATGCTCACCACGGCCGGCGGAGCCTCGTTGGCGCCCAGACGATGGTCGTTGCCCGCGGTGGCCACGCTCAAACGCAGCAGGTCCTGATAGGTGTCGACCGCTTCGATGACCGCCACCAGGAAGAGCAGGAACTGCGCGTTCTGGAAGGGGGTCTCGCCGGGCGAGAGCAGGTTCACGCCATCATCGGTGGCGATGGACCAGTTGTTGTGCTTGCCGCTGCCGTTCACGCCAGCGAAGGGCTTCTCGTGCAGCAGGCAGACCAAACCGTGACGGCGGGCGACCTTCTTCATGATCTCCATCATGAGTTGGTTGTGGTCGGTCGCGATGTTGGTGGTGGTGTAGATGGGAGCCAGCTCATGCTGCGACGGTGCGACCTCGTTGTGCTCGGTCTTGGCCAGGATACCCAGCTTCCACAGTTCGCGGTTGAGGTCCTCCATGTAGGCTGTGACGCGCGGCTTGATGGAACCGAAGTAATGATCCTCGAGCTCCTGACCCTTTGGCGGGCGTGCGCCGAAGAGCGTGCGTCCGCAGAAACGCAGGTCCTTGCGCTTCAGATACATCTCGCGATCCACCAGGAAGTACTCCTGCTCCGGTCCCACGTTGCTGCGCACGCAGGTCGCGGTCGTGTTGCCAAAGAGCTTGAGGATGCGCATCGCCTGCTTGACGAGCGCCTCCATGGAGCGCAGCAGCGGGGTCTTCTTGTCCAGCGCGCTTCCATCGTAGCTGCAGAAGGCGGTGGGGATGCACAGGGTCCTGTCCTTGATGAAGGCCAGGCTCGAGGGGTCCCAGGCGGTGTAGCCGCGTGCTTCGAAGGTGGCGCGCAGGCCGCCACTGGGGAAACTGGAGGCATCGGGTTCGCCCTTGATGAGCTCCTTGCCGTTGAACTCCATGATCACGGTGCCGTCAGGACCGGGCTCGATGAAGCCATCGTGTTTTTCGGCGGTGACGCTGGTCATGGGCTGGAACCAGTGAGTGAAGTGGGTCGCACCGTGCTCGAGCGCCCAGTCCTTCATCGCCGAAGCGATGGCGTCCGTCTGCTCACGAGTGAGCGGGGTGCCCTGGTGGATCGCCCTGTGAGCGGCCTGGAAGACGTCGCTCGAAAGGCGCGTCTTCATCTCGCGCTCGTTGAAGACCATGCTCCCGAATAGCTCGGGGACCGTCTCCTGCTTGGCAGTTCTTGCTGCGTACGGCATCAGTTGCTCCTTTCCTCCAGAAATGGGAAAGGCGCTGATGCGGGAGAGCTGCGGACTCTCTGGCATCAGCGCCTTTTCGATGGCGGGACTCTACACCCGCCCCAAGAAGGATGTCAACGCAAGTGGCGCAAACAAAGCCCCCAGCGGTCATCACCCGCGCGAATCGCCGTTAGCCGCCCTCCGTGCGGCATTCGAAAGTGGTTCTTTTTGACATGAGGCCCCGGTTGCGGTTTCATGACCACAATGAACAAAGGCGTTCATCACGTGTGGGATAAGCCCGTCCCTCCCGTGATGAGCGCCTTCTCCTTTTTTTCGAGGGAAGGAGAATCCATGAGGGAGGATCTGGCCCGTGCGGGCCTCTTGGAGGGTCAGGTGCGCATACCAGCAGGGTGCGCCATCGCCGCCATCGTCGCCACCGATGGCAAGCCCATGAGCGGCCATGACATCATCACGAGCATGGAGCCCATGCGTGAGCGCAGCAGTGGCTTGGGCGGCGGTTTCGCCGGCTATGGCATCTACCCCAAGTACGCGGACTGCTTCGCCTTCCATTTCTTCTTCGACTCCCGCGACTCCCGCAAGACCACGGAGGCCTATCTGGAGCAGGGATGCGAAGTGGTGAACAGAGAACTCATCCCCATCCGCAAGATGGCGCGGATCACAGATGAGCCGCTCATCTGGCGCTACGTCATCAAACCCCACAGGAGCGTGCTTTCCCGCCTGCAGCTGGACGAGAACGAGTACGTCGTGCGCCTCG
This sequence comes from Coriobacteriales bacterium, assembly GCA_017434185.1. Classification (GTDB taxonomy): domain Bacteria; phylum Actinomycetota; class Coriobacteriia; order Coriobacteriales; family RUG844; genus RGIG2431. The sequence goes on along the minus strand of JAFRFV010000045.1, from coordinate 8,565 downwards.
TGATGCACATCAACACGAGCATCGATGGCGCATACGTGTTCTCCTGCGGCAAGAACATGGGCATCTTCAAAGCGGTGGGCTACCCCGAGGACGTGGGCCGCTACTACCGCCTTGAGGAATACGAGGCCTACCAGTGGACCGCCCATGGCCGCTACCCCACCAACACCCCCGGCTGGTGGGGCGGTGCGCATCCCTTCGGGCTGCTGGACTGGTCCGTGGTGCACAACGGCGAGATCAGTTCGTACGACGCCAACCGCCGCTTCATCGAGATGTTCGGCTACCGCTGCACACTGCAGACCGACACCGAGGTGATCACCTACATCGCGGACTACCTGCTGCGACGCCAGAAGCTGAGCCTCCAGGAGACCGCGCACGTGATGGCAGCGCCCTTCTGGAGCACCATCGAGCATCTGGACATGCGCGATCCCGAGGGCGCCAGGAAGCGCGCGGAGCTCGCTTATCTGCGCAAGGTCTTCCCCAGTCTGCTCGTGACAGGGCCCTTCAGCATCATCCTGGGATTCAATGGCGGCTGCATGGCCCTGAACGACCGCCTCAAGCTGCGTTCCCTGGTGGCCGCGCACAAGGGGAACCGCGTCTTCATCGCCAGCGAGGAAGCGGCCATCCGCGCGATCGAACCCGACGCCCGGGACATCTTCGCGCCGGCGGGTGGCGTGCCCTACATCGTGCGCGTCGATGGTGTGGAAGGAGGTCTCGCATGAGCGCCCAGAACAGGATCCCCAGCGGGATCGACTACCTTCCCCCGCTCTTCCAGGTGATTCGCAACGCCGACCGCTGCATCGACTGCAACGTCTGCGTCAAACAGTGTGCCAACGGGGTGCACGTGCGTGATGCGCAGACCGGGCGCTTATCCACTGTGGATGAACTCTGCGTGGACTGCCAACGTTGCGTCTGCTTCTGCCCCACCCATGCGCTGCAGATATGCGAGGCACCCAACCGCTACCGCCCCAACGCCAACTGGACGCCGCAGATCATGCGCGGCAGCTACAAGCAGGCGGGCACCGGTGGCGTATTGCTGTCATCCATGGGCAATCCCAACGAGCAGACCGTGTATTGGGATAAGCTCCTGATCAATGCGTCACAGGTCACGAACCCCTCCATCGACCCGCTGCGTGAACCCATGGAGACCCGCTGCTACCTGGGCAGGCGCCCCACGAGCGTGATGCGGGACGCGAACGGTGCCATCGACACCAGCCTGCCACCCCATCTGGAACTGGCCATGCCCATGCTCTTCAGTGCCATGAGCTACGGCTCCATCAGCCTGAACGCCCACAAGGTGCTGGCGCGCGCCGCGCGTGAACTGGGCATCTACTACAACACCGGCGAGGGCGGCCTGCACCAGGACCTGTACGAATACGGCGAGAACACCATCACCCAGGTGGCGTCGGGGCGCTTTGGCGTGTTCAAGGGCTATCTGGAAGCCGGTGCCGCCATCGAGGTCAAGATAGGTCAGGGCGCCAAGCCGGGCATCGGCGGCCACCTGCCCGGCGCCAAGATCGTGGGCGACATCAGCCGCACGCGCATGGTGCCCGAGGGCAGCGACGCCATCTCCCCCGCCCCGCACCACGACATCTACTCGATCGAGGACCTGCGCCAGCTGGTCATGGGCCTCAAGGCGGCAACGGACGGGCGCAAGCCGGTGATCGTGAAGGTCGCGGCCGTGCACAACATAGCCGCCATCGCCAGCGGCATCGCCCGCAGTGGCGCTGACATCATCGCCATCGACGGCCTGCGCGGAGGTACCGGCGCCGCGCCCACCATGATCCGCGACAACGTGGGCATCCCCATAGAGCTCGCGCTTGCCGCCGTCGATTCGCGTCTGCGCGCGGAAGGCATCCGCAACGACGTGTCGTTGCTGGTGGGAGGCAGTATCCGCTGCTCGGCGGACGTGGTGAAGGCCATCGCGCTGGGCGCCGACGCCTGCTACGTGGGCACGGCGGCCCTGCTGGCCATGGGCTGCCACCTGTGCCGCAACTGCCACAGCGGCCGCTGCAACTGGGGCATCGCCACCCAGCAGCCGGAACTCGTGAAGCGTCTGAACGTTGACCAGGGTGTGGAGCGCCTGGTCAAGCTCATGCGCGCATGGAACAGCGAGGTCATGGAGTTCATGGGCGGCATGGGCATCAACTCCATCGAGGCCCTGCGCGGCAACCGTCTCATGCTGCGCGGCGTGGATCTGAATGAGAGCGAACTGGAGATCCTGGGCATCTCCTATGCGGGACGCTAGCGGCGCTGGCGGGAAAGGAGTCGACACATGGGCGAGACCATCCAACTGGAAGACTGCTTGGGCGAGCGCTTCATCGGTGCGGGGGCGAGCGATGCGCGCATCGAGATCGAGGGTATCCCCGGCAACGCACTGGGCGCCTACTTGGACGGCGCCTGCGTAGAGGTCTTCGGTAACGCGCAGGACGCCGTGGGCGACACCATGAACGACGGCCGCATCATCATCCACGGCAACGTGGGCGATACAGCCGGCTACGCCATGCGCGGCGGCGAGATCTACGTCAAGGGCGACGCGGGTTACCGCGCGGGCGTGCACATGAAGGAGTATGGGGATAAGCGCCCCGTCATGGTGATAGGCGGCTGCACCGGCAGCTTCCTGGGCGAATACCAGGCGGGGGGCCTGATCATCGTGCTGGGACTGGAAGCTGGGCGGAAGGGTCGCCCCATCGTGAGCAACTTCCCCTGCACGGGCATGCACGGTGGCATGGTCGTGCTCAAGGGCGATGCCGTGGATGCGGGCATCCTCTTCCCGCCCCAGGTGGACGTTCGGGTGGTGGACGCGGCTGATTGCGCTCTGATCGCGCCCTTTGTGAGAAACTATGCCTTGTTCTTCGGAGCCGATGGGGACGACATACTGCAGGGCCCATTCACGCTGGTGACGCCCTTATCCCATAACCCCTACACACGGCTCTACGTAGCGAACTGACGCGCATGACGAGCATGCGCCCAAGGAGGCCGACAATGGATTATTCCCAGGAAGAAGTGCTCCAATACGTGGTGGAGGATGACGTGAAGTTCGTCCGCTTGGCGTTCTGCGATGTGTTCGGGAAGCAGAAGAACATGGCCATCCTGGCCGATGAACTGCAGCGCGCCTTCGAGCACGGCATCGCCATCGATGGATCGTCCATCGCGGGCTTCAAGGGTGTGGAGGACTCCGACCTCTTCCTCTTCCCCCATGCGCAGACCATCTGCGAACTGCCCTGGCGGCCGGACACCGGCAAGGTGGTGCGCATGTTCTGTGACGTACGCACGCCTGAGGGTGGGGTCTTCGTGCACGACACACGTCAGCTGCTCATGCAGGCGGTCGAGGCCGCCCGCGCAGCGGGCGTCACCTTCCGCTTCGGCCCGGAGATGGAGTTCTACCTGTTCAAGGTCGACGAGCTGGGAAAGGGCACGCGGACCCCGTACGACCAAGCCGGCTACATGGACATCGCCCCTGATGACAAGGGTGAGAACGTGCGTCGCGAGATCTGTCTCATGCTGGAGCGCATGGGGATCCAACCTGAGAGTTCCCATCATGAGATGGGCCCGGGGCAGAACGAGATCGACTTCCGGTACGCGGATGCGCTGACCGCCGCCGACAACGCCATCACCTTCGATACCGTGGTCAAGACCGTGGCGGCCATGAACGGTCTGGTGGCGGACTTCGGCCCCAAGCCGCTGGAAGATGCGCCGGGCAACGGCATGCATGTGAACTTCTCCGTGCGCTCGCTGGAGAAGGATGCGAGCGCGGTGGGGAACCTGGAGCTCACGATGCAGGCCGCAGCGGGCATCATGGCGCACATCCCTGAGATCACGCTCTTCCTCAACCCCACACAGGAATCCTATCTGCGCCTGGGCAAGGACAAGGCACCCGCGTACGTTTCGTGGTCGCCCAAGAACCGCAGCCAGCTCATTCGTATCCCCGCTGCGCACGAGGAGTTCCAGCGGGCGGAATTGCGCAGCCCCGACGGCATGTGCAACCCCTATCTGGCATTCGCGTTGCTCATATACGCCGGACTGGAGGGCATCACCGCCAAGGCGCAGTTGCCCCAGCCCGCCGCGTTCGACCTGTTCAATGCGAGCGCGGATGAACTGGCGGGGTTGCGACAGCTGCCGAGCGATCTCGAGCAGGCAAAGGAGCTGGCCTGCTCGAGCGAATTCGTCACGGCGCATGTACCCCAGGGGATCCTGGACGCCTATTGCGCGCGCTGAGCCCGGCGGATGACGGTCATGTTGACGGTTTGAGATAGGGACCATGGCTTTCGAGGAGCGGACATACACGGTGTTGATGGCCTGCGCGAGCGACCCTGTGGCCGACGCGTTGAAGCAGGTGCTGCCCACCATGCACGCCAACACGGTGACATCCGTGGGCAACGCCGCCGCGGCGCGCACGCTCCTGGCCGAAAACGAATACGACATCGTGATCGTCGTGAGTCCCCTGACCGACGAGTTCGGTTTGAGGTTCGCACGCGAGCTGCGCTCACGTTGTGACAGCGAGATCCTGCTGATCGTGCCGGCGGAGCGCTTCGAAGAGATCTACAACAGCGTCATGCAGCTGGGCATCATCTGCGTGTCGCGTCCCATGAGCAAGGACATGCTCGTACACGCGCTGCGTACGCTGTGCACCATGCGCGAGCGCATCCGTGGCATGCAGAGGAAGCAGGTCTCGCTGGAGGACAAGATGGCGGAAATCCGTCTTATCAATCACGCGAAATGGCTGCTGATAGAGCGTTTGAGCATGAGCGAGGCCGAAGCCCAGCGCTTCGTGGAGAAGCAGGCGATGAACCTGCGCATCTCCAAGAAGCAGCTTGCGCAGGAGATCATCAAGCAATACGAATGAGCGGAGGGACGCGCTTATCCCCCGCATGACGGAGCAAGGAGGCGTTTCTATGAAGTTCACGAAGATGCATGGACTGGGCAACGACTACCTGTACGTGAAGGCGGATGCGCTGCCGGCGGATGCAGCGGAGCTTGCCGTCAAGTACTCCGATCGTCATATGGGCGTGGGCTCCGACGGCATCATCTGGATCCTGCCCAGCGACGTGGCTGACGCGCGGATGCACATCTTCAACGCCGATGGCAGTGAGGCGAGGATGTGCGGCAACGGCATCCGCTGCGTGGGCAAGTACCTGCATGACCGCGGTTTCGTGCCGCAGGGGACGCAGCTGCTGCATGTCGACACCCTGAGTGGCGTGAAGGAACTGGATCTGGCGTTCGATGCGTGCGGACGCGTCTCGAGCGTGAGCGTGGACATGGGAGTCGCTGTCGTGAGCGCGCCCCTGCAGCTGCCGGAGCAGGGACTCTCCTGTGTGCCCGTGGATGTGGGCAACCCGCATGCGGTCATCTTCTGTGAGGATGCGGAAGCGGTGCCGCTGGCGCAGCTGGGGCCTGCGATCGAGCACAGCCCGCTCTTCCCCGGTGGCGTGAACGTGGAGTTCGTGCAGGTAATGGGGCCGCAGGAGCTGCGGATGCGCGTGTGGGAGCGTGGCAGCGGCATCACCATGGCCTGCGGCACCGGCTCCTGCGCGAGCGTGGCCGCGGCGGTGGCGTGGGGCCACTGTCCGGATGGCGAGCCGGTCACCGTGCATCTGGATGGTGGGGACCTGCTGGTGAGCGTGGACGAAGGTGGTCGCGTGACGATGACGGGACCCGCCACCTTCATCTGCGACGGCGAGACCCTGGACTAGGAGGCGAGTGCTGTGAGCCGCGTCAATCTGCATTATCTGGAGTTGAAGGATTCGTACCTGTTCAGGACCATCGACCGCAAGACCACCGAATATCTGCAGGAGCATCCCGGCCAGCGCCTGTTGCGCCTGGGCATAGGTGACGTGACCTTGCCGTTGGCGCCCGTGGTCATCGAGGCTCTGCATGAGGCCGTGCGGGACCAAGCGGACAAGGCAAGCTTCCATGGCTACATGCCCGAGGTGGGCGCACCGTTCCTGCGCAAGGCAATCGCCGGCTACTACGCCAAGCGTGGTGTGCAATTGCAGGAGCAGGAGGTCTTCGTTTCGAGCGGTGCCAGCGATGACCTGGGCGATCTGCTCGATATCTTCCAGCGCGGCATCGACACGTTGCTGATCGAGCCCGCCTACCCCGCCTACCGCGATGCGAACGTCATGGCGGGCAACAACATCATCTCGCTGGATTCCAGCGAACGCGACGGCTTCGCACCGTGGCCCGATGCGTCGATCAGTGCCGACGTCGTCTACCTGTGCTCGCCCAACAACCCCACCGGTGCCGTCTACAGCCGTGACAAGCTGGCCGCATGGGTGGCTTGGGCACGGGAGAAGGACGCCATCATCATCTTCGATGCCGCCTACGAGGCCTTCATCCAGGATGACGCGATCCCGCACAGCATCTACGAGATCGAGGGTGCGAAGAGCTGTGCCATCGAGGTCTGCTCGCTCAGCAAGACTGCGGGCTTCACCGGCACCCGCTGCGGCTACACCATCGTGCCGCTGGAACTCGTTCGCAACGGGGCCAGCCTGAATGCCATGTGGGTGCGCAATCGCTGCACCAAGACCAACGGCATCTCGTACATCCTGCAGCGCGGCGCGGAAGCCGTGTTCACCGATGAGGGTCAGAAGCAGGTGCACGAGGCGATCGCGCTGTACAAGGCCAACGCCGGCGCCATCATGGAGGCGCTCGACGCCTGTGGCATCTGGTACTGCGGTGGCAGGAACGCCCCCTACATCTGGCTCAAGGCTCCAGGCGGTATGAGCAGCTGGGAACTCTTCGACACGCTGCTGGAACGCTGTCAGGTGGTGGGTACGCCGGGCAGCGGTTTCGGCGACTGCGGTGAAGGTTTCTTCAGACTCACCATCTTCGGGAGCCCGGCGGACACCCGCGAAGCGGCGGCACGCATCAAGGCGCTGTGGGGGTAGGAGCATCCCATGTGCGGCATCTGCGGTTTCACCGGTGCTACGGACGACGCGGTCACACGTGCGATCCTTCAGGCGATGTGCGCGGCGATGGCGCACCGCGGGCCCGATGGGGAAGGCGGGTTCATTGACGACGGGGTCGCGCTGGGGCACCGCAGGCTCGCGCTGATCGATCTCGAAGGCGGCAGCCAGCCCATGGGCTACCGGGGTCGCTGGACCATCGTCTTCAACGGTGAGATCTACAACTACCGCGAACTGCGCGAAGAGTTGCAGGTGGCGGGCTTTCGCTTCGAGACCGACTCCGACACCGAGGTGCTCTTGGCGGGCTATGCAGCTTGGGGCGAGCAGGTGCTGCAGCGGCTGCGAGGCATGTTCGCCTTCGCCATCTTCGATGCGAAGACGCGCGAGCTGTTCTGCGCACGTGATTTCTTCGGTATCAAGCCCTTCTACTACACGGTGGCCGATGGCCACTTCATATTCGCCTCCGAGATCAAGGTGATCCTGGAACATCCCGCCTATGAACGCGAGCTCAACGAGGAAGCGCTGGGGCAGTACCTGTGCTTCCAGTTCTCCGCGATGCCGGAGACCTTCTTCAAGGGTGTGTTCAAGCTGATGCCGGGTCACTTCCTGCGCGTGGGATCGGACGGTTCCGTCACGATCGAGCGCTACTGGCAGCCGGAGTACATGCGCGATACGGAGCGCGGGCACGAGGAAACCGTGCAGGCGATCGAACAGGTCATGCGTGAGTCGGTGCACTACCACAACGTCGCCGACGTCGAAGTGGGCTCCTTCCTCTCGAGCGGCATCGATTCCAGCTACCTGACCGCGCTGCTCACAAGGGAGAATCCAGCGATCAAGACCTTCACGGTGGGCTTCGCCGAATACGAAGGCGAGCGCGACGAGGTAGCCTGGGCGCAGGAGCTGGCGCAGCGGTTGGGGATCATGAACGACGCGGAGCGCATCAGCGAGGCGGATTATTGGAGCGCGGTGCCGCTGGTGCAATGGCACATGGACGAGCCGAGCGCCGACCCTTCCGCCGTGGCCCTGTATTTCGTTGATAAGCTCGCGGCGAAGCGCGTCAAAGCGGTGCTCTCAGGCGAGGGCGCCGACGAGTTCTTCGCTGGATACCGCGTGTACCAGGCGGCGCTGGCGAGCCATCACGCGGGCAAGCTGCCACATGGTCTGTTGCACGCTGCCGCGGGTGTGCTGCGCAGTGCGCATCTGCGTGGCGCCAACTACCTGGAGCGTGCATCACAGCAGGTCGAGGACTGGTACTACACCAATGCCAATGGCGTCGCGTTCACGGTGCGGGAGCGCGAGCGACTGCTGTCACCGCAGCTACGCGAGCGACTCGCGGGGCTACCCACGCCGCAGGAGCTCACCGCACCCGTGTATGCGGAGGTCGCGGGGATGGACGATGTCGCGCGCATGCAACATGTCGACCTGTGGTTCTGGCTCGCTGGGGACATCCTCTTGAAGACCGACAAGATGTCCATGGCGCATTCGCTCGAATCCCGCGTGCCCTTCCTGGACCGCGGCGTGTTCGAACTCGCTGCGAGCATCCCCACATCACTCAAGATCGATGAGCATCAAACCAAGATCGTGTTGCGCGAGGCTGCGCAGGCGAGCATCCCCGCAAGCTGGGCGCAGAAGGAGAAACTCGGTTTCCCGGTGCCCATGG
>JAFRFV010000044.1 GCA_017434185.1 Coriobacteriales bacterium | reverse complement strand
TATTCGAAGCAGGCCAGCAGCTTGAGCGCGCGCATCGCCTGGTAGAGGGGCTTGCCGTGCCCACTCACATGCCGCTCCTGCCATTCGAGCTCGGCGCCGTGGATGGAGAATCGCTTGCCGGTTTCCAGGATGCTCTCCACGAAACCGACGTTGTAGTCGTAGCTCTTCCTGATGCTGTCGATGCTGCGCTGGAGGCTGCCCTCGCCACGTATGGGGCCCAGGTGACCAGGCAACGTCAGGGACGCACCCAGCCCTTTGAGACGTTCGAGGCTCCGGTAGGCCATGGCGAGTTCACCGCGCCCCAGCATGGTCGTGCAGATGATGGGCATGATCGTGTCGATCACGCAGTCACCACTGAACAGGATGCCCGTCTCGGGTTCGAACAGGCAGTAGTGCCCCATCGTGTGACCCGATGTCGCGATCACCTGGAAGCTACGGCTCCCCACGGTGATGATGTCCCCCTCGTTCACGTCGGTCACGGGGTAGGTGGGTTGCACGTCGGCGTGCAGGTACTTGATCTGGGGATCCATGAAGCACGCGCTCTCCTTCTGGGGATACCCGCACAGGACCGCCCACGCCGGCGGGTCGTAGATGCGTGGCTTCCAGGTCAGGTCCATCAGGATCTGCGCGCCACGCGCCTCAAGCGCTGCCGCGTTGCTCGCATGGTCGTAATGGTTGTGGGTGACGAACACCTTCACGCCATCCAGGCGCTCACCATAGCCCAGGTGCTCGAGCAGCAAGTCGGGAGTGCCGAAGCCCTTCGCACCGGTGTCGATCAGCAGCACCTCTCCCCCATCCTCGATGGCGTACAGGGTGAGATCGCCAAGGAAGAACGGGTGCGTCTGGCACCAGATACCGGGGTTGACTTCTTGGATGAGCGCTTCCGTGGATTGAGGCACGAGGATTCCTTCCTTGTGTGCTACCATCATTTTTCTGTGAGCGAAGCGATGGTAACACACAAGGAGCACCCATGAGCGACGAACATCCCATGAGCTACGACGACAAACTGCGACAAACGAATCGCGATGCGCTTTGGGCGCTTGGCGCGCTGGGCGCGGTCGTGCTGGTGTGGATCGTGAGCGGATTTGGCCTCGCGGGCGTGGATGTGCGCGTGGCGGGTGTGCCGCTGTGGGTGGTCACGAGTCTGCTGGGCACCTGGGCCGCCGCCATCGTGGCCGCCATCGTACTCTCGCGTCGCTTCGTCGAGTTCGACCTCGAGGACGCGGACAAGGCGGAAGCGCAGGTGAGCGACCATGAGTAGCTCCCTGGGATTCGCATCGCTTATCCCCGTCATCCTGTTCCTGGCTGTCGCCATCGGCATGAGCGTGCTCATCCGCCAACGTGCGCTGACGAGCGCCAAGGGCAAGAGCTTCGTCGAGGAATACTACATCGGCAACCGCAGTCTGGGCGGTTTCGTGCTGGCCATGACCACCGTCGCCACCTATGGTAGCGTCTCAAGCTTCGTGGGTGGTCCCGGTCAGGCCTGGGTCATCGGTTGGGGCTGGGTCTACATGGCGGTCGTGCAGGTCACGGCGCTGTTCCTGCTCTACGGCATCCTGGGTCGCAAGCTTGCGCTCATCGGTCGCCGCTTGGGTGCCGTCACGCTGATCGACGTGATCCGCAAGCGCTACGGCTCCGACGTGCTGGCCATCCTGAGCGCGGCCATCATCATCGTGTTCTTCGCGACCACCATGATCGCGCAGTTCGTTGGCGGCGCCAAGCTGTTCGAGAGCGTCACCGGCTACAGCTACACCACCGGTCTGGTGATATTCGGTATCGCGGTCATCCTGTTCACCACCATCGGCGGTTTCCGCGGCGTGGCCTGGACCGACGCGCTCTGCGGCATCGTCATGCTGCTGGGCCTGGCGGTGCTCGCCGGCGGCATCCTGGATGCTTCCGGCGGTTGGAACGCCTGCATGGACACGATTGCCAGCAACCACCCGGAGATGCTCGAGCCGCTCTCCGCGGGCAGCATGCCCGTGGGTCTCTATTTCACGCAGTGGCTGTTGGTGGGCGTGTTCACGTTCTGCCTGCCGCAGAGCGCGGTGCGCTGCATCGGCGCCAAGGACACGCGCGCTTTGAACCGCGCCATGATCATCGGCACCGTCGTGATCGGCTTCATGATGATCCTGGCCACCAGCATGGGCGTGCTCTCCGCCGGCGTGCTCAAGGGTGATCTGGCGAGCTACGGCGGCAGCGTGGACAACATCATCCCCACCGCCATCGTGCAAAGCCTGCCGCCGTGGCTGGCGGGCGTGGCCATCATCGGCCCCATCGCGGCGAGCATCTCCACAGTGAGCAGCTTGCTCATCGCCAGCTCGAGCGCAATCATCAAGGACCTCTACATCGCGCACTGCGAACACTACGGCCGTCCCACGAAGGAACGCTTCGTGGTAAGCGGTGGCCAGGCGATCACGCTCGTGATAGGCGCGCTCGTGTTCGTGCTTTCGCTCACGCCGCCCAGTGTCATCTGGAAGATCAACATGTTCGCCTTCGGTGGCCTCGAGACCGCGTTCGCGTGGGTGCTGGTGATGGGCCTGTTCTGGCGCCGAGCCACCAAGGCCGGCGCGCTCGCGAGCATGGGCGGTGGCGTCTTCGCGTACTGCCTGTGCATGGCCATGGGATGGAAGCTCTTCGGGCTGCATCAGATCACCATCGGCATCAGCGTCGCGCTCATCCTCATGATCGTGGTCTCGCTGCTCACGAAACCCGAGAGTGACGCGACCCTGCGCGACTTCTTCCCCGCGCGCAGATAGCACGGGCATGAGCGGCGCGTAGATAGGCCGATTGCGCTCCCATATTCTCACTGATTTTTCATCATAGCAGGTCAGGGCATATGTCCTGCCCTCACTCACGCGCGCAGACAAAGCAGCGAGGCGATACAATCCCGAATGCAGGAACAGCTGCATCCCTCGAGATTGGACAACCGCCATGCAAAGGACCAACCCACTACGTGCAATCGCCATCTACTGCTTCGCCGTGGCGCTCGCAGCCAGCTTCGCACTGCTGCGGGGCTGCTCGCAGGGCACCACGGGGACTTCGAACAACGACAAGTACGAGGTGTTCCAAAACGATGACGGCAAGTTCGTACCCCAGCCGCTGGATGTCGCCAGCTCGAAGACCGGCAGCGAGGTGACCATCACCAGCAGCGGCTGGTGGGCGAAGGACAGCTACATCCACTATGGCATCAAGGTGCTCAATCCCAACGGCGATCTGATCGCCCGTGATGTCGTGATCCAGATCAGCAGCTATGACGAGGCAGGCACTCTGCTCTCGCAGGATACGGACACGATCAGCTTCATCGGACCCCACGTCGAGACCGGCTTCGCTGGGACCTGCGGCAACGGTCAGAAACCCGCAAGCGTGACGATCGAGATCCTGGGCACTACTGTCTGGCAGGACGCGTCGGGCTATGTCGACCCCCTGTTCGTCACATCGGTCGATGAGGCCGATAAGGGCTACTACCGCTACGAGTACACCGGCGGGGTCACCAACAACACCGGCACCTACGTCTCCACCGCACCCATCTGCATCCTACTCGAGGACGAGGATGGCAACATCCTTGCGGGCTACGCTGGGTCGACCAAACGCATCAAGACCGACCGGACCAAGGATTACCAGATCACGATCAACACGGCACCCGAGCATGCCCAGGTCGAGGTCTTCGCCCACTGGTCCACTCTCAACGACAACGTGAACGAGCAGCTGGACGGCGGAGAGGACGCGTAGGCGTGGGCAAGCTCTCCACATATGCCCAGCTCTTCGAAGTCCTGTCCAAGCAGGGCTTCGCAGTCGAGCCACGCAGTTGCGTCTGCGTGCGCAATCGCAACGTGCGCTGCGTGCGCTGCGCACAAGCATGCACTACAGGTTGCATCAGCGTGAGCGAGCAGGGCATCGAGATCGACACACAACGCTGCATAGGCTGTGGGAGCTGCGCGACTGCCTGCCCCACTGACGCGCTGCGCCGGACCCAGCCCGACGACCGCGAGATCCTGGACGAGATGCTCTCCGTGATGGAGCTCAACGAAGGCCATGTCGTGTTGGCCTGTGCGACAGTGCTCGAGAACATGCAGGTGACGCTCGACCCCGATCGAGTGGTGGGGGTCGCCTGCCTGGGCCGCGTGGATGAGAGTCTGCTCGCAGCGATCGCGGCCGAGGGCGCGCTCGATTTCACCTTGATCAACGGTGGCTGCGCTGCCTGTGCGCACAGCAAGGGCATGAGCACCATCCAGCAGGTCATGGCATCGGCGGAGTCGCTCTTCGAAGCATGGGGTGTGCGCTGCGCCATATCGCTCACCCAGGAGCCGCCTGCGATCTGCGTCGCAGATGGCAAGCCCGACTACGACCCCGGCAAGCGCGAGTTCCTCAAGAGCATGCGTGACCTCGTGACGAGCAGCGGCAAGGAAGCCGCTGCCTACCTGCTCGATACCGGCTTCGGTCAGCAGCAGGAACCGCCTGCCTACCAGCACGTGAGCGCGGACGGCACACTTCCCCACTTCATGAGCACACGCCGAGCATTGCTCATGGATTCGCTCGATATCCTGGGAGAACCCCATGAGGGAGCGGTCGTGCGCAGCCGTCTGTGGAAGCGAGTCCGCGTGAACGCCGACGCATGCAACGGCTGCGGGATGTGCGCCGTCTTCTGCCCCACCGCCGCTTTGGCCAAAAGGGTCGAGATCGATGAGGCGGCAAGCTCCAGGCCGGTCAAGCTGTACCGTGCGCCGGGGAATCCACGCGCGGCCCAAACAACGCAGGTTACGCGACCGGTCGCAGCCCGTCATAGCGGCTCGAGCGCCAGGAGCAGCTTCGCCACGGGCGAGCGGGTCGATCTGATGCACGCGCCCAGCTTATGCGTGGGCTGTGGCACCTGCCTCCAGGTATGCCGCCAGAAGGCGATTAGTCTGGAGGCCGATGTCCCAGCAACCGCGATCACCAGCGGTTACATCGAGGCGATGCCCTTGAAGGACATCTTCGTCGAGAAGGGCGGCCCCGACGCGATCAAGAACTCCATGAGCAAACTCATCAACAGCACATACATCTGGGGATAAGCCCCGCGTGATGGGCGGGTCATCCGCTTGAGTAATGGACGAGGACGAGGAGAGAACGACATGGCAATCAGCAGACGAGATATCCTGCGCTTGGGAGTGAGCTATGGCACAGGATGCATCACCTTTGGCAACAACAGCGTCGCCTATGACCGTGAGCTGCGCAAGCTTCCGGAATACGAGCAGCTCGAGGAGTTCTTGGCGGCTTTCCGCGAAGCGCAGGATCGCTTGGCCGAGGAAGCCGAAGCGGCGCAGGATGAGGCGAAGGCAGCACAGGACGAGATGGAAGCGGCGCAGGATGAGGCGGAAGTAGCGCAGGACGAGGCGGAGGCCCAACCCCCTGTGAACCCATTGCAGGATGCCATCGACAAGGCAACCGCCTTCGGCGTCCTTTGTGGACGCCTCGCCCTGAGTGAGCTCTTCCTGCAGACGCGCTCGATCATCGCCACCATGGAAACTGAGACCCTGCCTTCCGTCGAGGAGATCGAGAAACTCGAACGCGATTATGCTGCTATCGTCGACTACGTCTCGAAGCACTGAGAGACGAGCTGCACGACGACCTTGAGCAGAGCCTGGTACAGAAGGGGCGCGGCTTCGGAACCGCGCCCCTTCTTTCTTCGTTCTCTCAGTAGCTGTGTTCGATGGAGTTCCCGCCTATCATCCCCCGCATGCGCTGAAGGATCTGATCGGGTCCACTGTGCCAGACGGGATCTGGCATGTGGTAGCGTTCAGTCTCCCCGCTCGCCAGCTGCATGGCAGGGACCTGAGTGACGCTGCGTATGGCGCCAGCCGGACAGATATCCTGACATAGACAGCAGTGCACGCACTCGGCGACATAATGCTCTATGCCCTGGACGACCCCGTTCTCATCATGGTACTTGCTGATCGCTCCCGTTGGGCAGAAGACCGCACACATCTTGCAGGACTTGCACAGATCGAAGTCGATGACCACATGGCCCCACAGGCGGGTGTCGAGCACGTCCCCTGCCGGGTCCCCGAAGCTCCCCAGGGCATCGAGCAGCTTCTGACGGCGACTGGGGACGAAATGCGGCAGCGTGCCATCCTTCCCCACGTGCGTGGGTCTGTAACCCATGCGGATGTCGCCCTCATCATCATGGGAGAGTATCTCCCCGTGCGCCAGTCGCTCCGAAGACGCGCTCACGAGCGATGCGGCATCGTCATCGACCGCCCCCTCCAAGACCACTTTGACGTCATCACCCGGAACGGTGCCGATGACGGTCGTCGGGAACGCGTCGGTCAACCGATAGTCCGCTTCGATCCCCCAAACCGCCATGATGCCCTTGACGGTTTCCTGGACCATGTGGGCACTGCGTGCGCCCGCTGCGCGTGGGCAGGTTCCGCAGTCCCCATGCACGGCGGTCACCTGCTTGACCCCATCCGCGAACAAGCAGAACAGCTCCGTCTCCTCGAAACGCGAGAGGCACTTCGCCTCAACCACCGCATCGGTACGAACCAAGGCGCCGGCAGCGCGCGCTTCTTCGATAGCGGTGTGGCAGCACAGCACCAGATCGCCGCCGTGCACGGCCCTGCGTGCTTGCAGCATGATCTGGGCATCGTTGGGATATTGTGCTTCGAGCGCGCAAGTGGGACACATCGTGGCACAGGTCCCGCAGCCCACACACAGCTCCGGACGTAGGACCCACTCGCCGTCCTCGATCCTGATGGCGCCCGAAGTGCAGTTGTCAGCACAGCGTCGACAGCTCGCATGACGATTGCGAAGGCGAACGCAGCGTTCGGGGTGGACACTCAACCCCCTGCTCGCCAGCGTGGTCATGGCAGCGATCTCGTCGCTCACGGTATGGAAGGGTGATGCGACGGAGTTCTTGGTACCCATGTCGCATCACCCCTTAGTTCGCCTGGTCGGTCTTGATGAGCGCCTCGCCACCATCAGCGGGCTTGCCAGCCTGCTTCTTGGGCAGGAGCGGGAAACCAATGGCATGCGCGGGACAACACTCGGCGCACTCACGACACTTGGTGCAGTTGTTGAGCGAGACGGGCGACAGCTCGGGCTTGCGGATGTTGATGTTCTGCGGACAGCTCCTGGCGCAGACCTGGCACTCGATGCCCTTGGTAGCATGCAGGCATTTCGAATCGTCGATCGTGGGGCGCAGGGTCGTGTTCGCGCCTGAGATGAGGCTCATGAGAGCACCCAGCGGGCAGATCTTCGAGCACCATTTGCGCAGGAAGACGACCTCGAGCACGAGCAGCAGGGGGACGACGATGACCGTCCACGTGGTCTCGCCGAACGCGAAGAGTCGCATGACGAGGTAGACCGTGGCGAAGGTGAGGCCAACAGGACAGATCAGGCAGAACACCGGGAATCCGAAGACCGCCGCACTACCCAGAGCGCCCAAGAGCACACCATGCCGCGAGTCGAGCTTGAACTTGTTGGGCTTGCAAGCGGTGCACGCGCTACCGCAGGCTTCGGAGGATGCGCAGGGCTTATCCGATGCCGGGGCACCTTCCTTCTTGGAACCGAAACCGGGAAGGATCTTCTGCATGAAAGGCATGGGACAGATCCAGGCGCAGAACACGCGACCCAGCACGATCACGACCGCGACGATGGCCAGGAACGAGATGAGCGCGCGAGGCACGAAGGTCTTGCTCGCCAGCAGGCTCTCGAGATAGCCCAGAGGGCACAGGACGCTGAAGACATCCCAGCCGAGGCCGCTCAGATTACCGATGCCGACCTTGGTGAAATAGCCGATGGCGATAATGACCAGGATGACGAGCATGCAAAGAGCGCGGAGTGTCGATGACTTCATCTTCTTCATCTTGCTTCACCTCTTCCTAGCCTCGCAGCGGGTGAACGGTGATGGCACGAGTGGTCGCACTGCGGTCGCCCGCGCTCATGCTCACGCTCTCCAAACTCACACACGCCTGTTCGCAACTGCCACAGCCGTTGCAAAGGTCCTCGTTCACGTGAGGACGCTTGTGAGCATCGAAGGAGATGGCCTCCTGAGGGCATGCGTTCTTGCACAGCGTGCAGCCTTTGAGCATCCAGGCCAAGCACCAGTCGGTCTCGATCTGGGCAACGCCCAGCTTCATCGTGTCGAAGGAGGAGTCATCCTGCAGGCTCAGGGCACCGGATGGGCAGACCTGAGCGCACTTGGCGATGCCTCCGTTGAACTGCGTGCAATGGTCACACCAGCCCATACGGCCGCCCAGTTGGGAAGCCGAGCGCGAGAAGTTCATCTTGGGAGTACGCATATTGACGATGCCATCCTCCAAGCGAGCCGGGGTGATACAGGCATTGGGGCAGACCTCCAGACACTTGCCGCAGCGGATACAGGCACCGATGAAGCGGTTCTCGTCCTGGGCTCCCGGCGGACGGCAGATCTCGCCTTCGGGCAACAGGCTCACCGTACCCAGCGCGAGCATGCAAGCCGCTCCTGCCGCGCCGGTGATGAAACCTCGACGACTGATGTTCGAAGCACTCATCACCTGTCTTCCTCCTTCAAGTAGCGTGATGCCTCGAGCTCTTCGCTCAAGACGTTCTCCAGGAAGTCCCGATCGACTTCGATGAAGCCACGGGTAAGATAAGCCAGTGCCTTGTAGAAGTCCGTCTGCGCGAACTTGAGCATGTCCTTGACCACGAAGGGAACCCAGGTCTGCAGATGGTCGGTGATGAAGTTGTACTGACGCATGAGCTCGGTGGAGGCCTTCATCAGGTCATCCTGTGCAAGAGCCTCGATGCTGCGCTGTACCTCGATCTGCATGTACTCGAGCTCAACCGCGATGTGGTCCTCCCCTGCCTTCCAGTCGTCGGAGCCCTTGAGACCGGCGGCGCGATAGATGGCGAAGATCTCGTCACGAGCATCCTGCATGACCAGACGGTCGGACGAGGTGTGCACGGACTCATTGGGGTAGGCGGCGGAATGACCTGTGGTGTTCGCGCCGATGAAGGTGCGCAGGTAGTCACGCTCCAGGTCTTCGAGACTGCGCTCCCAGATGTTGGAGAGGTAGCGGTGGAACAGCTTGTAGCCGGTGTCGACATCAGCGTTTCCCGTGTTGATGGGGCAGCGCATCTTCTTCATGCGATCGAGGGTATCCTGATCGACTTCACGACGATACAGACGCGACAACATGGAATAGGTGGCAAGACGACCCTCCATGACGGACTCGAGATCGATCTGATTGGGCATATCAGGCCTCCTTCGCGGTCATTCCAAGATCTGCCATGACTTCGCGACCCGCATCGGTCACGACCCAACCACTGCGCCATTCCAATGCGCCCTCGCGCTCCAGCCTTCCCACGAAGTAGCCGGAATAACGGCGGGGCTTCTGGAGCAGAGGGTCATCGTTGACCAAGTCGTCGATTTCCTTGGGAGAGCGCCCGTATTCGGCCTGGGCGCAGAAATCAAGAATCCTGTGGTAGACGCCCAGATAATCGGGTTCACGCTGGAGCAGTTCACGGGTGGCTTTGACATCGTCCATGGCATCGACGATGGCGAGGCCGGCTGCAGTGGCCTGCCACAGACCGGGCTCGCGTTCCTCGACTTCGAGATAGTCGAGCGTGAGCTCCTCGTCGCCCTCGATCATGACCTCATGCTGGACCTTGCTCTCGTCGATACTCACGAGTACGCCATCCTCCACCAGCGGAACAGCGGGAGTCTGGATCTTCGCGGCCTCGCGCGCAGCTTCCTGCGCAGCCACCTCGGCAGCATCGGCCTCGTCCAATTCGAGCTCCTCGACTGCAGGCGGGTCGGGCTCCAGGTAGTCGATGGCCCCGGCCTCCTGAAGCAGTTCACGCAGGACCACGGGCGTGTAGACGCTGTAGCAGTACTTCTGCAGCTCCAGAGTATACTCATCCATCTGCTCACCATTCTTGGCCTCACGGCAATGATCGATCAGGCGCAAGAGCAGACGCTTCTGCCCGGGCATGCTCTTGAGCAGTTTCTCGATGCGTTCAGGTGCGGGAGCCTGTTCCCCACTCTTCTGCGGCCTTTGCTCCAGTGGGGCTGCGATGACACCGTCATCCTCGGGATCCTGGGACTCGGATACTTGGCCCAGTTCCTCGGCTTCCTCCTGCTCTGCCAAGGGGTCGAAGACGTCGTCATCAGCAAGCAAGTCACGAATATCGTCCATTGTTACTCCTCTCATCTCGTGGCCTTTGCTGAAGTGGACGGACTCCTCAATGGACGAGTAGGAAGGAGTCCGCCTACTCCAACAAAGAACCGGTTGGGGGAGCCCCGGCCACTGGCTCGCGACTGCCGTCGGGCCAGGGCTCCCCCAGTGAAGGAACCGGATTGGGAAGCTACGTCTAGAAGAAGTAGACGTAGGAAGCGATCGCCACCATGTACAGGACGACGCGATAGCACACACCACCGGCGATGCCGCACAGCAGGGCGACCACGGGAAGCGCAGGCTTGGCTGCCTGCTCGCTCTTCTTGGCAGCGAGGAAGGCGACGATAGCCGGAACCACGCAGCCGATCACAACGGCGCCCAACCAGAACAGCGGGCTGCTCATGCCAACGGCCAAGCTACCGGAGGGGTCGACGGCCTGGTGCGTGGGATCGTAGGTGTAGAAGGTGATACCGTCGATGGTGGAAGGCGTGATGTTGCTGATGAACACCATGGCGGCGATGACGACGACCAACGACAGCAGCGCACACACGAGCGTCCACCAAGCGGTGGTCTTGCACAGCTCAGCAGGCTCCTTGCAGATGCTGGCCACGGTCCAGATGGCAGCAGCACCCAGGAGCAGTAGGCTGCTGTAGTAGTACAGATACAGGAAGATGTTGTTCCAAGCGGGACGTGCGTACATGTCGTAGGAATGCGCCGTGACGAAGCCGCCGATGACGGCTATCACGATGAAGACGATACCCATGACACGGCCAAGGTCGCGGCCCTTGCGCAGCATTATGAAGCCGGCGATGAAGGCGACGAACATGACGACCACCAGGATGAGCTCATGAGTGATGCCGCTCGTGATGTGGCCGAAGCCATTGAAGATGCGCTCCCAGTGCTTGAGATGGAAGAACACGGCGATGCCGCCCACAGCCAAACTCACCGCAGAGGTGATGATGGCCGCTTGGTGGAACTTGGAGCTCCCTTTGCCCAGGGTGGCGATGATGCCCTGGAAGAGCATCAGGCCACAGGAGAGGCACAGGAACAGGGTGAAGAGAACGAGGGGCCATTGGGTTTCCATTTCCTACCTCCAAACCCTGTTGCGAAGGATGAAACGATCAGAGGGGCCATTGCCGGAATCAGGAAGCGCGTAGACCTGATCATCGGTGAAGGGCTTCACATAGGACGTGTCCAGAAGGCTGATGTTGTTGCCGTTCTCGTCCAGGCGACTGCGGAAATCGCCATAGCCGGCATCCAGATCTCCGAAGAAGCGTGCAGAACCACCACATGCGGTGACGCAGGAGGGCAGCTCGCCTTCGTTCGTCTTCTGGTAGCAACGGGTGCACTTCTCCACGACACCCTGCTCGACGTTGAGATAACGTACACCGTACGGGCAGGCCATGACGCAGAACTGGCAACCGATGCATTTATCGTGATCGATCTGGACGGAACCGTTCTCGGTCTTGTGGGAGGCGCCGGTGGGGCAGACATCCACGCAAGCGGGGCGCTCACAGTGTTGGCAACTCACAGGCAGGTAGTACATCTCCACATCCGGATAGGTGGCTCCAGGGTATTTGGGGTTGGGGCCCACACGCAGGATCTTGATCCAGAAGTTGCCGATGGGCACACCGTTGGCTTCCTTGCAAGCAACTACGCAGTTGAGGCAGGAAACGCAGCGATTGAGGTCGGTGATAACCGCATAACGGGACATGATTCGCGCTCCTTTCTCGACTAGATGACTTCGTACTCGTAGGTGGGCAGCCATTCCTTCAAACGAGGATCGGTGGCGGTGTGGATGATTTCCGTGCCATCGTCATCACAGGGGCAAGGATTGCCGAAGGGGCTGTTCTCAGGAGTGGCCTTGTAGATCTTGGCCAGATAACCACGGCAGTTGCAGGTACCGATGATGGGGTCCTGGGACTCGTGGTCCATGCTCACCAGCACGTTGACGTTGGAGAGATCCCAACCATGCTTGGGAGCGGAGAGCTCGGGGTACCACCACTGGTGATCGCACTCGACAGTGCCGGGACGGATGCCGTAGAAGAGATCGGCGACCTGACGGATGCGGCCACGCTTGGTCTCGATCCAGCACCAATCGCCCTGCTCGATACCCAGCTCGGCAGCGGTATCGGGATGGATCTGGAAGGTGGCGCAGGGGGTGAGCTCACGCAGCCAGGGCTGCTGGCGGCCTTCGTTGTGGAAGTACAGCGGGTTGCGGCGGCCGGTGGTCACGATGATGGGATACTCCTTGTACAACTCGGGGCTGCTGAACGGAGACTCGACGGGTTCACGATAGCCGGGGATACCATTGTAGGAACCGGGTGCCTCGACCCACTGGGTGTTGGGGCCGTGGTAGGACTCCAGGATGGTCGAGAGAATCTCGAACTTGCCCGTGGGAGTGTTGAAACCGGGCACCTTGGGCGCGAAGGGGTTCGCGGAGTCGCGGGGACGGAAATGACCCCACTGGAAGCGATAGTAATAACCGAAAGGCGAGATCTCCTTGAGGTTCCACTGGCTGTGCTTCTGGTACTGCTCGACATACTCGTCCCAATCGTCGCAGCGCAGGATGTTGCCATCGGGAGCCGGGACGGCGATGTCCAGATGATCGGCTATCTGGATGCCATCGATACCACCGATCTTGGCGGGCAGCTTGCGGCGCATGGGGAGCACGGACATGTTGAGCATGTCACGCTCGGTGGGCCAGGGCTTGAGCCACTCATCGGGCCACTGGGGCAAGGGGCGATTCTGAGTGGGCCAGTATTCGTAGCCCATCGCCTTGGAGAGTTCGCAGCAGATGTCAGCGGAATCCCAGGAGGCATCGCCCTGACGCTTCACGGCCTGCACCTGAGCGCCGATGGCGCCTTCGCCGCCCTGGGTGTAGCGAAGAACGCTGACCTCGAGGAAGTGAGCAGCGGGCATGACGACGTCCGCCAGCTCGATGGTGGGACTGTGCCACAGCTCCCAGCCGCCGAAGAAGTCGAGGGTCTCGAAGGCCTGCCAGTTCATCCAAGCGTTACCGGAATTGAAATGCTGACCGGAGTTGGAGATCATGGCGCGCAGCGGATAGGGATCATCGTAGAGGATGGCCTCAGCCGCGCTAATAGGATCATGGTAGAGCGCGGCACCACCCACCATCTGAAAGAACGGAGTAAGCGGGAAGCGATCGCCACCAACGACCTTGGCCTGCTCCTTGGGGTCGAGCGTGTTGTTGGCCCACGGGATGTGGTACTGGAAGAAGGTGTCCATGGTGAAGAACATGTTCTCGCAACCGCGCTGACCGCCGGGAGAGTCGATGTTGTTCATCAATGCGGAGAGGATCAGAGGGAGCATGGTGGTCTGGATGGAGTTGCCAACATGCTCGAGCGGCAGATTGAAGACGATACCACCCTTGCCGGGTTCCTCGCAGTAGGCTTCGGCAGCGTCGATGAACTTCTGAGCGAAGACACCGGTGATCTCCTCGGTGTGCTCGGGAGTCCAGGGGGCCAGATGGCGCTTGAACATCTCCCAGACGGGTTCGGCGGTGACCGTACGGCCGTCCTTCAGCGTGACCTGGAAGGAGCCCTCGATGGCAGGATCGATGTCCACGGGGAAGCCGGGATCCTTGGCCAGGATACCGCCCTTGTATTCGACACAGTCCTTCTCCAGGTCCGGATATTGGTACTCGGTTTGACCATCCCACAGGCAGGTCTGGGTGTCGAAGAAGACGATACCGTTGGACTTGGTGTCCCATACGGCCATCTTGCGTACGTTACCGCCTTCGACCAGATCGGATTCCTTGAGGATGCGGGTGCGGATGTTGAGCGGGTAGTAACCCATCTCCTGCTTGCCCTCGATCTTATCCCATTCGCACCAGGTCCAGCCACTGGGCTCCATGTCCTCGACATAGAGGAACGGCGCGTTGGTCCACTTCTTCACGAACATCATGTCGATGTGGCAGTTGGGGTTGAACACAGCCTGATGCAGCAGGCCCAAAGCGACCGCATCGTCGGTGCCGGGGCGCAGATCGATCCAGATGTCGGCCTCCTTGCCCAGGTTCTGCATACGCGGGCCGACGCAGATGGTGGTCTCAGCACGCACATGCTCATCAACGGTGACGCGGCAGGAGTTGTCGTAGTTGGAGACCTCCTGGTTGGTGCCCCACTGGAAGTTGACCTTCTGACCATCGATGAGGTTGCACCAGTGAGCGCCAGGGAAGCAAATCATGGCAGCGGAGCTCAAACGAGGGCCCTTGCACAGGATGCCTGCGGGCGAACCGGTGTTGGCGGTTTGGATGAGATAGGTGGGGTATGCCTCGGTGGCGTAGGTGGTGATACGACCGGTGCCATGGAGGCACTTGATGGAGTGCTGACCGTACTTCTCGATGACGCTGTTGAAACCATCGGCCATGTACTGGATGGCTTCAGCGTGGGATACGCGCTTCCACTTGGGATCCTCACCCTTGGGAGTGGTGCGGATGAGTGGATAGCGGATACGGTCGGGATGATAGAGCGCCTGGGTAGCTGACCTACCCTTGACGCACAGGTTGCCACGGGTGGCTACGGCACGGTGGTCGCCCTCGAGGTGGACCACGCGTCCATTCCTGACGGTGATCAGGTTACCGCATTCCATCTTGCCGCAGCCACGGCAAGTGGAGTGGATGATCTTGACCTCGTCCTGGGTAGCTTCAGGAGCGGCATAGGCGGTGTCTTCCAGGACGTTCCTGACGTGACCACCAGCCAATGCAACGGCACCCGCCGTTGCGGCAGCAACCTTGAAGAACGAGCGTCTGCTCAAGCTCTTGTCAAGCATGCAGTCTCCTCTTTCTCGAAATCCTACAGCCTCTTGGATACATGGGTATCAGCCACGCCGCTCGCAGGCTTCCTACCCGCGAATCCAAGGGCTTCTCCGTTTCCCCAAGGTGGAATCTAGCGGCAAGGGGGACGGGTGCCAATCGCATGGTTTCATCTAAATCGTGTCCCCAATATGCATCAGGGCCTCTCACGTCTTTTCAATGAGAAGCCCTGACCTGCGGTTATTCGATTCTCATGGGATAAGCGCCCAGCGGAACCCATCCAGTAGCGCGCCCGTGGGGTCACGCCGTCGTGCTTCGGTCCTCTTCGCGTTGGGACTCGTCCGCATACGCATCGAGGGATGCCATCACGCAATCCTCGACGTCGATGGAGTATGGGCTGTTTCGCGTCTCGACCACGGCCGTACGGATGTAATTTCCGCAGACATCGCAGTAGTCGATGCGATGGTCGGGATAACCCTTGACGGTGCGGTATCCCAGCTTATCGACCTGCTTGTTGCCACAATGGGGGCAGCGGATACGATCGAAGTCCCAAATGCTGCCGCACTGCAGACACGCCAGCTTACGACCGCTGCCCTGCCCCTCCTTGTTGCGGGTGAGGATGGCGAGGGCGGGGCGCCCGCCGCAGACCGGACAGTGATCATGACGATGCTCATCCAAGGCGTCCTGTGGCAGCGCAGCCACCATGGCAGCGGCAGCGGGTTCCTGCAACGCACGGAGCCCCATGCTCAGGAGTCCCACCAGAATGGTGATCTGCGAGCCATCGATCCCGTAGTTCTGCATCACGGCGACGATGGAGTTGAGATACTGCTCCGGGTCGACGGAAGCCAGATCGAGGTCGCTCAGCATGATGAGTTGGCGCAGGTTGAGCGCGCGCATGGCCTGGCAGACGCTCTTATCGTATGCTCCGCTGTCACTCACGACGGAAAGCAGCAGCTCGACCACATCCGCCAACGCAGTGGCATCCACGCTGATGGGGTGATTCGACATGAACGGGAGCCCTTCCTCCAGATCGGCCATGAGCTCATCGAGCGCGGGCGCCTGCGCAGCATCGCGCTGCATCAGGGTGCTCGCCTGTGCACCCGCACGCGACATGACGCCCCAGAGTGCTCGGCAAAGGTTGAGACAGGACCGATCCTGGGGTGAGAGCTTGCCATCATATGCAGCAGCGACTCGATCGATGAGTGCAAGATCCATCTCTATCCTCCTTCTCTAGATGCTAGCCTCGAAGCCCGGTGCTTCCTGCCCCATCTCCTCGAGGTAGCGTGTTGGGGCCAGGATCGCCATACTCCTGTTGTCCTCCATGCGGATGCGCTTCACATGCATACCCAGAGCAGTGGAGGTGTTGGATTCGTCCTTCTGCACGGTGGAGACGACGAACGCATAGCGGGACTTGGTCATGGCCGCATACCATTCTCGACGCTCCTGGCGCTGGATATCCGCGATGCGGTCATCATCGTATTCCGCCCCAAGGGTTATGAGGGTGGGCCAGAAGCCCTCGATCGCGCCCATGATGATCACGGTGTCGAAACTCATGCCATTGCTCATCTGCATGAGGCCGATACGAACGGCATCCTGAGTGGTGAAGCGAGCCTCCATGCGCTGGCTTGCGCGTTGGAAGAACTCCATGGCGGTCTCATGACCCGCAACCGGTTCGACCAACCGCATGAAGGCGGCGGGTGGCTCGTCGCCCCTCACAGGGGAGCAATGGTTGAGCAGCGCGAAGCCCGTCTTGCCCATGCCGTGCTCGATGAAACGCTTGCCCTCCAGGTAGCGCGCCACCAGAACGGCAGCTCCCGGGAAGAGCTCATCCTCGCTCAGGAGACTCGCCCTCTCCAAGGCTTCGAGCACGCTCACATTGGCGGACTGAGCATACTTCTCAAGGTGGAACCAGTGGTTCGAGTTGCACAGATAATCGCCAAAGGCACACCAGCTGCGCCACGCAACCGCACCCTGCGGATTGGCCAGCAGGTTCAAGCGCACATAAGCCTGCAGATCACGGCTCTTATCCATCTTACGCAGGTCACCGCGCAGCGACTCACGGCTGATGATGAGGTCGGTCCTGATGCGGTTTGCATCGAGCACTTTGGCGAGCGCTCTCCCCCAAACCGGATTGGGAACCGCGACGAAGATATCATGAGCATGGATGGGGTGCTGGGCATCCTCCAGACGATGCTTGATGTAACGCGCGACGCCCATGAACTCGTCATTGGGATGCGTCCACTTGACGAAACGTACCTCGCTTCGGGATCCGCATCCCGACTCCACGAGCTCACTCGTCCGCAAGCCGCCGCTCGTCACCAGCGCGTTCGCCATCGCAGTGATACGGTCGGGGCAACGCAGCCCCTTGCTGAGCGTCACGACTTCGACACCCTCGTGCGCGAGCTCGAAGGTGTTGAAGCCCTTGGGATTGGGAGAAGGTTCCATGGTCGCGACCTGGCTGTTGAGGGAGCCGGCGATCGTGAGGTTCCTGTTCGCGATGGCCTCGACCAACCCTTGGGAAGCGAGGTTGAGGTTCATGTGGTCGTCCACCAGGACGAAATCACGCTTGAACGCGGCGGCCTCCACAGGATGCTCGCGCATGAAGCGCAGCGCCACGTTCGAGAGTTCCTGGGGTAGCATCGCATCGCGCAACCGCAGGTTCTCCATGAGCGTCTCATAGACGTCCTGCTCTTCGCTATCGCGGATGAAGTCATCATCCTTGTCGCGCAGCTCACAGATCTCCTTGTAGAAGAACTTGAGCATTTCCCTCAAACGCTTGGGTTTGAGACCGCAGACCTTCATGTCCTCCATGAGAATGCTCTGCTCGAATTCAGCGAGGATGCGAGGATTGCGACCGGTGACCGCCTTGACCCGTGGTTGACCGAGCATGTCGACGGCGTACTGGGCCACGGTCCAGACCTCCACATCCGTAGCGCCCGCGAGCGTTCCCAGGAGCGACTCGAACTGGTCCGCGGCGGAAAGCGTCGAGCAGAACACCACGATATCAGCGGGGGCGACGCCCTTCTCGAGCAGGAAGGCGACGCGTTGGGCCAGACCGAGCGTCTTCCCGGTCCCGCCACCGCCAACGATCTTGATGAATGGGACAGATGTATCGAGAGAACGGGCCCATGCCGTTCCATCTTGCTTGTTAATCATGGTTCGATCCTTCGTCTATCAGGGTCTGTCGCCCAAGTCTTTCAGGAGTTGGGCTCCTTCTGTTTGTCGAGCTCCATCTCGATGATGTCGATGAGCTCCTGATCGGTGTGTATGTCGAGTTTCTTGTATAGATTGCGCATATGGGTTTGATACGTGCTCTTGGAGATGAATAGCTTCTCCTGGATATAGGGACCGCTGCGACCGCGACCCGCCATCATCATGATCTCGAGCTCGCGAGCCGTGAGACCGTATTCGCTTTTGAGGGCATCGCAGGCGCGACTGAAGCGCTTGCGATGGTACTTGGGAAGCGGGATCAGGCTCCAAGCTGTTGCGACACTCGTGTCTGTGAGCACCATGACCATGGTGCCGATAGCCAGCGTCATGAGAAGAGCGGAAACATAATCGAATGCAGCCAGACCCGAACTGATGAACAGGAGGTGGCGCAGCAGGAGTCCGACGAACTCAGCCGCTTGGAACACCAGCCACAAGGTGAAGAAGGCTTTGAGGCTGTGCTTCTTCTGGAAGACCCGAGGGAGCTGGAGCAACAACACGCACGCGAAGAGGAGCCGTGCGATGAAGAGCAGCGCGAAATTCACGGGCAGGAAGCGTTCATGGAAGATGGTGATGAATGACTGGGCGAGACAAACCGTGCCCAGGAGCAATGACGTGGGGATGGTGAATCCGGGATTGCGTCCATCGACCTGATACACGATCGCCAGGACGACGCCGAGCACGGCCATGAGCGCCATGCTGATGCACGAGCAGAGGCGTATGTCGTTGCTGCCGTCCATGACGAAGCCATAGGACACACCATAGACGAACCCCACCATCGCGAGGCTCATGATGAGCTTCCTGTCGATGCGGACGCGCTCCGTCCCCTCCAACACGTCATCGGGCGAGAGTCTGGGATCATGGGTCGCGACCCTGTCCATGAAGTACACCGCGCCAAGGAAGACCAGGGGGAGTGCTGTCACCACGATGGTCACCACAGCCTGTGATGCCATGGTGCTGAGCCCCACGTTGAAGATGCCGGCGACCAAGAGCGAGAGTCCCAGCTGCAAGGTCACGTTCTTGGAGAAACGAATATAGAACCTGATCCAACAGCAGAAGCCCAACCCCATCGCCATGCCCAGCAGAACATGGGCGACCAGGGACATGAAATCGAGGACCATCGAAGGAGCATGCATGGCCAAGTTGACTTGATACAGGATGATCCACAGAGGAGAAGCCAGCAGGAACGCCATGCTGATGCGGGACCAACGTCTTGCGGGGATCTGCTTGAACAGCAGACAAGCAGCTAGGCCCAGTAGATATGAGAAGAACACGGCCTCCTGGAAGAAAGCGAACTGGCTGAAGTCGGCCTTGTCATAGATGAATGCGTCGGGCAGGAACAGAACAGCTGGCATCCAGATGAAGAACACCGCGCATGCGATGATGTTGGCCATGATGGCGATGTTGTTCGAGCCCTCGCTGGTGAAGGTTCTACCCAAGGTGTCCGGGCTCACGTCATCGCGTTTCGTCGAGGGATGGGAGAACGCTTCCTCATCGCTCTCGAGCATGACGTCGAGGTCGGAATCCTTCGCAGCCTGGGCAGCCTTCTTGTAATCCTTGTCTCTTCTCATAGCACAACCCCTAAAAGAATCTCGTCCATTCTTGTGCTTACTATGAGTCGCATTTCGATTCAGTGCTCACGGCGAATCACCTGGATCGCCCTCGCCCCAGATCCGGCCCGCCCCTCTCGAAGCGGGCCGGATAGACTTATCCACAGTATAACTTGTGCTCAGACGCGATATCGGTGGTTTGGTCCCGCATCATTCAAGATCTGAATACCGGCCTTCCATCACGCTCGCGTCCACACCTCACTCGACGGCCTCGCCAGCAGTGTAGGTCCAGTCACCTTCGGCCATGCCGGGGTGGTAGTCGACTATGGTCTCGATGTTGCCACCGTACTCACCTGCACCCGCAACTTCTCCTGCTTCACCCCATACACCGGCATCGCCGTTGGTAATACGCCAGATGATCAGCTGGGGATTCCAATAGACATGCTCGTAGGTGCCATCCGTGTAGTCCTGGCTGGGTTCGCCATACAGGGGGACGTACACGCCGAAATCGGGACTGTAGTCGACATCCTCCCAGTTGGGAACAGCGACTTCCCAGATGGTCCCATCACTACGTGAGGCGGTGAACATGCGATTGGCCAAGCGAACGGAGGAGTTCACATGGTAGTTGAATTCCTCGGCGGTGTAGACCTCATCGCTCTCGTCAGAAAAACCGCGAGCGAGATTGTATTCGTAGTAGAGCGTGGGGTCGGGAGTGTGGTTGGTGACGGTGGTGCGTTCCACGTAGAAGACCTCGTAGTCAGCGGAGTAGCGGAAGCCCAGGCTCAGAACGCCCTTCATGTTGACATCGTGGAAGACGGCCACGGTGCCATCGGCCAAGGTAGCCTGGAACGTGTAGTTGATGGGCATGACATAGGTCTTGCCAGCACGGTTGGTGACTTCGACCTCATCGTATTCCTGCGTATACCACCAACAAGCTTTGTCTCCCGCAGCGATGGAAGACGTGAGCCCGAGATCGGTGAAGCTCGTCTGGCCCAAGGGCTTGATCTCGAGCTTGGTGATGGGCTGGTCGAGCTTGTTGATGACGGTCAGAGCGTAGGCATCCTCGCCCTGAGTGCCGAACTGATTGGTCAGAGCCGCTGCGGCATCCACCGTGTCGGCGTTCTGGGAGCCGATGCTGCCCACGTAGTTCATGCCATCGACGTAGATGTCGTTACGCAGATCCACGTAGTTGGTGTAGTCGGGATTGCCAAGCGTGGTGGCCTTGTAACTCTCATCCGCATAGGCGAGAGCGGCACCCAGGCCGGCAATCATGGCTACAGAGATCGCAGCACCGACGACGCCCTTTCGTAGGTTCATGTATGACCTCCTTCGAGTATCGTTGTTCGCGGATTGAGCTCTCGCAGCCGATGCATGCAATGCGGGGAAACAGAGCAGACTCAACTGCGTCATTTGCAAGGCTCAACGATGCTAATCATGGGGGCCAAGGTCATGTTTGTCAGCTCGTATAATCTCACTGATTTTAGCGTCAGTGCAGGTGAGAGGGTGATTCGATCATGAAGCACAGAATACAGCGGTGGGAACGCGGATAAGCGCGGCGCTCCCGCACAAGAAGAGACCCCGGGCGATGCCCGGGGTCTCGTTGCGATTCGCTGCTTGCTTCGCGCGCTATGCGCCGATGAGCTTGCTCACGCTGCTGATGAACGCGTCCATGTTCTTCCAGCAGATGAACAGCGTGACGACGATGATCAGCACGCCGCAGATGTTGGCGAAGATGTGGTTCTTGAACTCGCCCAGATCCGCACCGTTCGCGCAGTACAGCACGAAGAAGGCCATGAGCGGTAGGATGATCGCGTTCGCCGCTTGTGCTGTGAGGATGAGCTCCGTGGGGCTCTTGCCAAGCCAGATGGCCATGATGATGCCGCACACGATGACGATCATCCAGACGGCCTTGAACTTCATGTCCTTCATGTCCTTGCCCCAACCCAGAGCGCCGGAGACGGCGAAGGCGGCGGCCAGAGGAGCGGTGATGCAGGAGGTG
>JAFRFV010000043.1 GCA_017434185.1 Coriobacteriales bacterium | reverse complement strand
CGCTGGTTTCTTGCCACCAAGGCCTCCCCACTGGATCGTTGGAACTGCGTTCGCGTAGAGTATAACGGCTTTCGGCCCCATTCGTGGCCGCTTATCTGCAAAGAGTAGCATCCAGCGGCGCTTATCCCCTGCAACGATACCCGATTGCGACATAGCACGGGATTGTGTGGCTTTCCCGCACGTTCTTGCGCGTGCCCGCTTGCCCGCGTGCGCAGTGGCTATACTTGTTCGCGTAAAGGTGGGTGACCCCACGAACAAGAGAAAGGACGAACCATGCAATACGAGATCATCGGCGGAACCTTCCCGGCAGTCGTCTGCCACCTGCAGGCCGGCGAGGCCATGCGCACCGAGCGCGGCTCCATGATCTGGATGGACCCCTGCATGCAGATGCAGACCCAGGGCGGCGGCCTTGGCAAGATGTTCGGCAAGATGGTCTCCGGTGAGAGCATGTTCCAGAACATCTACACCGCAGCCGCTCCCGGCAAGATCGCCTTCGGTTCCAGCTTCCCCGGCCGCATCATGGCCATCCAGCTGGTTCCCGGCTCCGAGTTCATCGTCCAGAAGTCCGGCTTCCTCGCGTCCGAGATGGGTGTCGAGCTGTCCGTCTTCATCAACAAGCGCATCGGCGGTGCCTTCTTTGGCGGCGAGGGCTTCATCATGCAGCGCCTCACCGGTCAGGGCATGGCCTTCATCGAGTGCGACGGCGACGTGATCGAGTACGACCTGGCTCCCGGCCAGCAGCTGATCGTCGACACCGGCAACGTGCTCGCCCTCACCAGCAGCGTCTCCCTGGATGTCCAGACCGTCAAGGGCGTCAAGAACGTGGTCTTCGGTGGCGAGGGCCTGTTCAACACCGTCCTCACCGGTCCCGGTCACGTGTGGCTGCAGACCATGCCGTTGTCCGGCTTCGTGGGAACCATCGCCCGTTACCTGCCCGCTGGCAACTAGTCAGGGGATAAGTCCTGCGCATCCCCCGCGCAGGGCAGTCGACCCGACCCGATAGGAGGAACGATGGCAGCCAAGAAGGTTGGCGTTCTCATCAAGGAAGCGCGCACGAAGGCGGGCATGACCCAAGCCGAACTCGCCACGCGTGCCAAGAACAAGATCACCGCGAGCGACATCAGCAAGGTCGAGCGAGGGGAGAAGGACTTCACCGACATCCAGCTCGCCGCCATCGCACGCGTTCTGGGCATCAACCGCGACACGCTGCTGAACGCTCCCAAGAACAAGCCCAGCAGCAGCACGACTGCCGCCAAGCCCGCGACCAGCAGCGCCGCTGCCGCCGGCAGTTTCTCCATCACGGCCGCGGAGAAGAAGCTGATCGAGAACTACCGCGCTTGCAACAAGCAGGCCAAGTCGCTCGCGACCAAGGTCATCAACGGCGAGAAGCTGGTCCCGCAGGACGTGATCGACTACCTGCAGTCCATGAACGCGCAGGCGGCCGCCCAGTCCAAGCCGCAGGGCATGACCGCCGCCCAGCAGCAGGCCTACGCGCAGCAGCAAGCCTATGCCCAGCAGCAGGCTGCGGCGCAGGCAGCCGCGAAGAAGCAGGCCGAGGAGCAGGCCCGCCAGCAGGCCCTCGCCGAGGCCTACGCCCGCCAGCAGGCAGCTCAGCAGGCCGCAGCGCAGCAACAAGCCGCCAAGCAGCAGCAATCCCAAGGTGTCGACCTGGCCTCGCTGCTCTCGCTGCTCTTCCGCTGAGTTCGAACATCACCAGAACGGAAGGGGCCTTGGCACATGCCAGGGCCCCTTCATCGTGTCGTTTCACGCCGCGCTGCGCTTATCCCCCTATTCGCGGCCGTTCCAGCAGTAGGTGCACAGCTTGCAGGGCTCGAGTCCGATGGAGTCGAGCACGCCCTGCAGACTCTGGAACTCGAGTGAATCGAACTGCAACTGCTCACAGATGGTCTCGCGCAGCTTGCGTCCGCGCTCGGTCGAGCCGTCGGCATACTCATCCAGATACTGGAAGCCCTCCTCGCCCTCCAGCTCCTTGATCACGCGGCGCGCGATCAGGTCCATCTCGCTGGTGCTGCGCGAGAAGTTCAGGTACTTGCAGCTGAACATGATGGGCGGGCAGGCGCTGCGCATGTGCACTTCCTTCGCGCCATGGCGGTACAGGAACTGCACGGTCTTCCTGAGCTGCGTGCCACGCACGATCGAGTCGTCCACGAACAGCAGTTTCTTGCCATCGATGAGGTCGGGAACGGGAATGAGCTTCATCTCGGCCACGTTCTCGCGGTCGGTCTGCACCTGCGGCATGAAGCTGCGTTGCCACGTGGGCGTGTACTTGATGAACGGGCGCGCGAACGGTGCATGGGCCTTGCTCGCATAACCGATCGCATGCGGGGTTCCGGAATCCGGCACGCCGCCGATGAAGTCGATGTCGCTCACGCGGCCGCTGTCGATATCATTCTGCGCCATGGCCTGCCCGTTGCGATAGCGCATCATCTCGACGTTCACGCCCTCGTAGGTGCTGGTGGGATAACCGTAGTAGCTCCACAGGAAGCTGCAGATGCGCATCTCCTCGCCCGGCTGTGCCAGCTGTTCCACGCCATCAGGGCTCACGCGCACGATCTCCGCGGGGCCCAGCTCCTTGTAGAGCTCGAAGCCCAGCTTCTCGAACGCGAAGGCCTCGAAGGCCACAGCGTAATCACTGCTGCCATCCTCGTTCTGGCGGCGTCCCACCTGCACGGGAAGGCGACCCAGGCGATCGCGCGCTGCAAGGAGTGTGCCGTCATCGCACAGGATGAGCAGGCAGCAGGTGCCCTCGATGCGTGACTGTGCGTAACGGATGCCCGCCACGAAGTCGCCCTTCTGGTTGATCAGGCTCGCCACCAGGTCCGTCTCGTTCACCTTGCCGCCTGTCATGGCGTCGAAGTGGTCGTTGCCGCCGGTCAGGAGCTCGTCGATCAGTTCGTCGGCGTTGTTCACGATGCCCACGGTGGTGATGGCGTACGCCCCCATGCGGGCGCGCACGAGCAGCGGCTGCGGGTAGGTGTCACTGATGCAACCGATCACGCTCGTACCGCTCATCTCCTGGAAGATGTACTCGAACTTGGTGCGGAACGGCGCGTTCTTGATGCTGTGGATGCGGCGCTGCAAGCCTATCTCAGGGTCCCACGCGGCCATGCCGCCAGCGTAGGTTCCCAGATGGGAGTGGTAGTCGATGCCAAAGAACACATCGGCCATGCAATCCTTCTTTGAGGTGATACCGAAGAAACCGCCCATGAAATGCTCCTCGTTGTCCCGAAGCCGCGCAGCATCGTAGCCTTTGAAGGCATTAGTCTAACATGCGCGGGCACGCAGCGCGTCCGCGCTCCTGTCGAGTGGGGCATGGGATAAGCGCATGGCCTACGGGCGAACCATCAGGATCGTGCCGGTCCCCCCATCGGGCCAGAGGAAGGAGCCGGTCGCATACTGCACGCCGTCCTGCTCCCAGAACGCCACGATCGTGACGCGACCGGGGCCGACCGCATCCAACCAACCGTCATCCCAGCTGCCCGTGAACGTGGAGTCGGGGGTGTCGTCCTCATGCGCATCGCCATCGTAGCGGCTGTAGTACCAATCGAACGTCATGACCACATCCGACTGTCCCACCTGGATGTCCACGTTCATGAGCTGCTCGATCCCATTGCCAAAGAGGTACGCCTTCCAACCACCGGTCACATCACCCAGGTTGGTGATGGGAGTGACGCCGACGGGCATGTTGCCCTTGGCGACTTCTCCATCGAGCCAGTCGAAGTCGGCCAGCGTGGGACGCTCCGTGGTGGAGAAGCCGGGAGAAACGGTGTTCCCGCCGCTGCCGCTGTTGCCGGGTGTCACGCTTCCACCCTCGTTGCCGCCGGGTGTGCTGTTGGTGACCGTGTTGCCGCCGTTGCCCGGGTCGTTCGGCTCGTTGATCATGGGCAACACATAGACCACGACGCCTACGATAAGCGCCGCCAACAGCAGGAGACCCAGGAGTTTGGGGATGCAACCCTTCTTCTTCTGCTGGAGCGGCTGCCCCTTCGATTGCGGTGTGTTCGATGCCCAGCGCACGCCCTGCATGTTCGCCTGCGGCTGCGCAGCCGTGCGTTGTTGCGTCGCCGCCGTGCGTTGCTGCGGCATCGCGACACGCGGCTGCGCCTGCGGCATCGCCACTCTCGCCGGTGGGCGCCAACTGCCCACCACGAACTCGCCCTTGGCTGCAGGAGCGTTCACGCCGGCTGCCTGCTTTGCTGCCTGCACCGCCGCAGTGCCCGCACGCTGTGTTGCCGCCTGCACCGGCGCTCCACACACATTGCAGAAGCGCTCGCCAACTCTCCCCTGTGCACCGCACTTATCACAGTAAGGCATGATCACACCCCCTTCGCTGCACGGATGGCGTTGTCAAGTTGAAGCGTGAGCGTGTTCAACTCATGGTAGAGCTGCTCCACGGTCGTTCCAAAACCATCGCGCAGGATCGTGTCGACCTCAGCAGAAGTGAGGCCGCGACCACCGAAGCGGCCCATGCCACTCCGTTTGAGCACGGCTACCTTACGTAGGAAGGTGTTGATATCCACGCCGGCGGGCATGGGGATTCCCCCGCTGCGCATGGCGGCGATCTTGTTGATGATCAGGCGGTCGGCCTGCTTGGTGAACTGACGGGCGCCTTCCTCGGCGAAGGCTTCGCTGGCCGCTGCGAGGCGCTGGGCCTCTCCCACATTACCCGCCAACTTCTGGGCTCCAGCCTCCGCTTGCGCGAGTTTGGCTTTGGTCAGCCAGTGCGTGCATTTGTATTCGGCCACATTGGCAACGCGGTCGGGATGGGCGAAGGCCTCACCGGCGCGGCTCTTATCCACAACACGCAAAGCGTCCTCGTATTCGGGACTGTACGCTTCTGGGTGCCACATGTCCGTGATGGTCATGTCGGCGTTGCGCGAGAAGGCGGCTGCGACCTCGTCGCTTTCCGCCGCGTAGCCCTTGCAGATCTTGTAGAACTCGGAGTCGAAGGCCTCTTGGCCAATGCGCGCATCCAAGTCGACCCATTCGCCCTTGATGTCGTCGAAGTACTGGAAGGTGGCGTCCATGTCCATGGAGACCTTCTTGCCTGCGGCGACATCGCCCGTCAGATTGCCGCTCGTGGATTTGACGCGTAGCTTGTTCATGGGGATCTTGCGGCTCATGGAGATGCTGGCGCGTGCCTTGAGCAGCGCCGCCTCCTCGATCTCGCCCATCATGCGGCTGTAGAAGGCGCGCAGGGTATCGGCTTCGGGGCCTGTTGCCTCCATGAGGGCGCGCATGGCGTGCTTGTCGCTTTGGATGGCAACCACCACGGCGCGCTGGTCGTAGACACTCAGGTTCTTACCGCTCGTGATGAGCTTCTTCAGGGCATCCACCTTGTAGCCGCCCTCAAGACGTCCCAGCGTGTAGGCGATCTCGCGCTCGATGCTCGCGCCCGCCTGCGCACCGCCGCGGAAGGCGTTGATGCTGCGTATGGCCGCCGCGTCCGCCGACGCCAGCTCTCTGCCCAGCGAGCTGGCAGCGCTCGAGACCTGTTTGCCATACTTGGCGCTCGAGAACATCTCCTTCAAAGCTTTGGCGAAGAGTTCGCGCTGCATGAAGGTCTCCTTGGTCAGGATCCATGCCAGTTTCACACATTTGGCGCCTATCTCGAAGACGCCCATGATGGCAGCTTCCAGCAGCAGGGTCTTGCCCGCGCTGTCGCAGCCCACGCGGTATGCCTCGAGCAGACTGTCGCCGCCGCGGTCGATGTAGTTGAGCGACGCCTCCATGCCCGCGCCAATGGCCGCGAGCGGCATGAACAGCCATTCGCTTTGACCGCCGGTGACGAGAGCGAAGCCGATGCGCGTGCCGATGGATATCCAGGAGTGGTTCCAGTCCTGCACGGTCATCCTGAGTGCATCGGCGAACATCATGTCGTAGCCATGGTACGCTTGGTCGATCGCTTCGGCGGCACCCAGTTCGCCAACCTCGAAGCGCGCGAAGGTGACCACGACCCTCTGGACATCCGGCTCGTAGAAGCCGTATTCGTACTCATGCCCATCGATCATCCTTTGGATGAAGTGGTAGATGGGCATGAGGTTGTCGTAGTAGATGTTGGCGTTCATCTGACGCGTGATGCTCGTGTACGCGTTGTACAGCGCCAAACCCGGAGCGGTGATGGGGTTGAGCGAGAGGATCGGGTTGTCGATGGCACCTTCGAGCATATCCGCCGCGGTCTCACCAAAGCGCACCCCGCCCGCTTTCGCAAGCTTGCCGCTCCTGTTCTGGATGCGAGCCTGGATGGAAAGAAGCATCTTCTTGCGCTCGTCGTCCTCCTTGATGTACTGGTCTACTTTCTCGTCGAAGTCGATGCGGCGCGGTTGCGAGAGTGCCTCGACGACTTCGTTCGCCGCGAAACTGCGATCCTTCCACGTCGCGACGATCGAGACTTCCACCTTGGCGCGGTTGGGCGGCAACATGACGCCTTGGGTGGGCAGGATCTCGAAGACCACGGTGTTGTCGGTGCCCTGGACGTCCTTGATGAAGTAACGGAAGTCGAGCACTTCCGCGGGACGCATGATCTCCTTGCCGTTGCGATCCTGTAGCGCGCTGGAGCCCTCGACATCGTTGAAGGTGAGCTGGAAGTCATCGGCCTTGGGCAGTACGGTCGCGGGGCGCACGTAGGGTTTGCCGTCCTCGCCGATGTACTCCTCGGTCACGAAGAGCGTGGCGTACGCATGCGTGCGAGCGGGGGTGAGCATGATCTTATCGCGTACGTCGAAGAGGATGAGGTCTTCCTTCTCGTAGATCTGCGGGAAGCGCTCCTTGAGTTCACGCACCGACTCGCGCAGGTTCTCCTTGATGATCTGCTGGCCACTGGGGACGAACATGCCGCCTGCCATGTTGAGCGCGACAGCCTGTGCGGTCGCGATGCCATCGAGCAGCTCCTCGCCATCGACGACGGTCTCCTCCTTGGCGATGTACTTCTCGTAGTAGCACTTGAGCGACTCGACACTGAAACGCAGGCCCTCGTAGTAGCGGAAGAACGCGAACTCGCCCTTCACCTCCAACGGCGGCTCACCCATCTGCCTGGGCGGGAAGGTGGCCGTGACCTCACAGCTGTAATTGGGCATCGTACCGGGGTCGTTGTCGTTGCGCTTGCCGCACTCGGTCAGCTGCACGGCGAACAAGCGCTCCGGGAATTCGGGGTCGCGCACCACGCGCTCGTTGCGGAACACCTCATCCGTGCCGGGTGTCACGAAGCGCAGCGCGAACTTGGGTTGCCGATCCTTGACGATGGTCTCGTCACTGAACCTGAACGGCATCTGGAAGGTCTGACCCTCGCCCGCCACGAACGTGAGCCCGATGGGCGCGAACAGGATCTCCAGGTTCTGCACCTTGAAGTGCACGTTGTTGTTGAAGGTGCCCGCACCACCGTCGAAGCTTATGCGCACCACGCCGTCATCGAACTTGCCGGCGGGTGCATCGCATTTGATGGCTTCCACGCTCAGGCACTGGTAGGGACCTTGGACGCCCTCCGCCTTGCCACGCAGGTTGTCGCTCAGGCTGAACGTGATGCGCTCATTGAGGTCCGGGCGGTACTTGACGCTCCCGTCGCGCTTGACCTCCTCGATGCGCGCGCCCAACATGACGGGCTTCGCGCCCACGGTGAGCGTGTCACCGAAGTCCTTCCACAGGATCATGCGGAAGGTGCTGCCGGGGTCCTCGCCGTCATCCTGCGGCTGACCGCCACCGGGAGCGGGCTCGGGACCGCCGCCCTTATCACCCTTGTTACGACGGCGCAGCACCAGGCCGCCGGTGCCGATCACGATGGTGCCGATCACAGCAGCGGGAATGACCCACCCTATCTTGGACTCGCCGCTCTCCTTGGGAGCGTCAGTGTCGATGTTCACGACGGTCTTGCCGGAGCCGTCCGAGTAGTACTCATAGAAGTACAGGCGCGTGTAGTGGTCAGCGTACTCGCTTCCCTCCACCTTGATGATGAGGCCGAAGGCGTCGTAATCCTGCCCCGCCACGTTCAGGTCACCGCGCAACAGGCGCTCGGTACCCAGGGGCGTGGGCTTGGAGCCGCCGGGCAGGGCCTCCAGGTTGTTCTGGATGCCCACGCTCATGGTGACGGATTCCGTGTCATGGCTGCTCGCCAACAGGGTCGTACCATGGATCCTGTAGCCGCTGCCCTGAATGCCGTAGCGATAGCCACCCAGACTGCCGCTTTCGATGGGGGCGGTGCCATCCGGGTACATGGTCTTGGAATTGGAGAAGGTCCAGCCATTCCACTCCATGAACCCGAAGGTCTTGACCCTGGCGGGGTTGCCGCTGGGGGTCGTGACCTCGATGGTCTGGGGCTCTCCACCCTTCGCGTAATCCACCTGCGTCTGTCCGCTCTTGGGGTCGCTGTCGATGCCGCCCCATTCCATGCTGACCGTGCAGTAGACCTCGACATCGATCAGGCTGGGTTCGACGGGCCTGCCGCCGTACTTATCCTCCTCCGGCTTGAAGTCGTCGTGCCACGGCTTGCCGGCGGTGGAGACCAAAGTTATGCGGAAACTGTCTTCCTGGCCCACGGGGATGCTCTGTGGCGGGTCGGTGAACTGCAACGAGCAGATGGCCTTCCAGCCACCGTATTTGCGCACGTAATTGGCCCAGGTATAGGAAACGGAGTTGTCCGTGTACTCGAGCGCCCCGTCGTAGTCGTCCGTCGTGTGCTTGGTGTAGGTGTAGGTGCCCACCAGGTTCCAAGTGGGTGTCGCATCGTTCTTGGCGGCGCTTGCGGTGGGTGGTGTCACGGAAGCGAGTCCGAGAGCCGCCATGATGGCGAGCGCGAACGTCAAAGCTGTGATGGCAAGGGAGATCGAGGTGGTGGATAAGCGCCGCATCCTGTGGCTGCGAGCGGCGTTGCGGGAGTCGCGGGGTTTGGCCATGGGGGCCTCCTGACGTCGCTGGGCTCGGTCACTCCTGCTGCGCAGGAGTGATGCACACAGCATATCAGAATCGTGCGCTCCGCGGGGGATGAGCGCTCCGCTCCCTAGTAGTCCTTGGGAGTGCCGCAGCTGCTGCAGATTCGCCTGATCATCCCCTTGAAGCCGCCGCCGCAATACTGGCAGCGCCCTTCTGCGCGCAACCCCTCGCGCAGCGACTCGAGCGACAGCGGCACGGGAGCGTCCGCGTAGCGGGTGACGATGCACTTCTCGGGGAACGCGTCCGTATACACATCGCATGACCCCGGTACCTGGACCGCCTCCAAGCCGGTACCACTGAAGGCGCCCACCTCGATCGTTTGGACGCTGGGAGGGATCATGACCGAGCGGAGCTCCGCGCACTGCTCGAAAGCACATGACCCGATCGTGACCACGCCCTGGGGGATGGTCACCGACCCAAGGTTCTCACAATCGGAGAAGGTGTACTCCTCTATCAGGCTCACCTTGCCGGGGACGACGATCGAACGTAGCGACAGGCAGTCCGCGAAACACGACTCGCCGATGGACTCCAAACCCGGGGGCAGGTTGATCGACTGCAGCGATTCACAGGAATCGAAGCTGCTCGCCCCAAGCTTGCGGATGCTGTCGGGCAGTCGCAGCGTCTTCAGGTCCTCGCATCCGGAGAACGCCCCACCTGCGATCTCCTCGACGCCCTCCGGAATCATGCAATAGCTCTTGTCGCTGGGGCAATGCAGCAGGCGTTTCACATCCTTGCTGTAGAGTACGTCATCGATGAGCACGAAGCGGCTCTCAATGGGGTCTGCGAGTGAGAGGCATAAGCGCTTGTTCTCAGAGAACGCCCCGCTGCCGATCCGCTCCACGGAAGCAGGGATGACGATCGACTCGAGCCTCTCGCAACGGCCGAACGCGCTCTCGCCAATCGCCTCGAGGCTCTCCGGAAGGTTGACGCGTTCGAGCGACCTGCAATTGAAGAACGCGAAATCCTCGATCGCCGT
>JAFRFV010000042.1 GCA_017434185.1 Coriobacteriales bacterium | reverse complement strand
GGTATTAGTATTGGTTATCATGCGCATCGTAGTGATAAACGTAAAGATGTTCATATAGAACCGAATTCAGCGGCACCCAGCGCCTCGGTGATCTGCTGGGTCAGATCGAAGTAGACTGTCCAGTAATCAGCGGACTTGCACCAAGCGCGGGTGGTGAACTCCATGGCTTCGTTGCTGCCACCGGAGAGGCGGGCGAAGGGCTCGGGGTCCTTGAGCACGAGCTCATGGGCGTTCATGACATCCAGCATGATCTGCTGCAGCTTGGCGACGTCCTCACCCTTGGCGCAGCCGAAGGTCAGGTCGACGCGGCGGTTCTCCTCGCTGCTCATGTTCGTCACATTGGCGTTCATGAGGGAGCCATTGGGGATGGTGATGGCCTTGTTGTCGATGGTGTTCAGCACGGTGTAGAACAGGTTGATCTCCTTGACCACGCCTTCGCCACCAGCTGCGCTGATGTAGTCACCCACCCTGAAGGGTTTGAAGATCATCAGCATGACGCCACCGGCGAAGTTGGAGAGCGAACCCTGTAGGGCCATGCCCACGGCCAGACCGGCGGACGCGAGCACCGCCACGATGGAAGCCATCGGGATGCCCAGGATGCCGATGATGGAGACCACCAGGACGACATACAGGAGAATCTTCACCGCGTCATGCAGGAACTTGCGGAGCGTTTCGTCCTGCTTCTTGAATCCCTTCATGCCCTCCATGAGCTTGACGAGCTTCTTGATGATGAAGCTACCGATGAACCAAACGAGCAATGCGATGATAACCTTGACGGCTCCTTGGATGAGGACATCGCCAATCGTCGACAGATCGAACATCCCTTTCCCCTTTCCTCCTGTTCGAATCGCTTGTGTGTTACTTGCCAGCCAGCTCTATCCCAGCTTCACGGGATCCTGGCCGTAGTCCTGGTATTGGGTGACATCGAGGTTGTTGAGCTTGACGTAGTCGGAGATGGCCTGCTCCCTGACCTGCTTCTTCGCGGCATCGTCGCTGTGGAACGCGAACAGGGCATCGGCGTGCTCACCAAAGAGCTTCTTGGCGCTCTCAGTGAAAGCGCGGGCCTCTTCGGTCCTGTCGAATGCGGTCACGGTGTAGAGCTCGCCGTCCTTCTTGAGATGCATGACACCCGGGAAGTTGCCGCCGTTCACATAGACGAGGGTCTTGCCATCGATCTTGAAGTTCTGCACCCAGAAATCTCCGTACACGAGCACCTCATCGGGGTTGCTCTTGTCGGTATAGATGATCTTCACGACCGGCAGGCACACTTCGCCCTTGTCGTAGAACGCGCTGAGCTCATCGACCACGTACTTGCTGACCGCGAACTCAATGGGATCGGTTCCAGCATAGCCATAGGGTGCCCCATCGAATACAGGCTTGGCGGGCGCAGCGGCGGGAGCAGCCGCAGGCTCAGCTGGCTTCGTGGTGGGCTCGGTCGTGGGGTTCGCCGCGGGGGCCGTCGCGGGGTCGGCAGCAGGAGTCGTCGCGGGTTCGTTCGCGGGTGCGGTGCTCGCCGGCGTGTCACCTTGGACCGCTCCACTGGAGTTCGCGCTGTTGTCCGCGCCGCAGGCGGCAAGGAACAGCGCGACCGCAAGGGATGCGATGGCCATCATCATCAGCGAATACTTCTTCATGTACGTTCACCTCTTCGTAGTTACGTTGTGCGTTTTCGCTGCTCGTATTCTACGACAAAGAGACATAGGTGATAAGCGCTTATCATACATCCCATTACGCTCATCACATCATATCAGCGCTATCGAGGCTGCGCAGGGAAGTAGCCCTCGCTCAGAAGCGCGAGTTTCTTCTCGAAGAACTCCACGGGGACGAGGGCGAATCCCTCGTTGTCGTCGCTCATCAATAGGAGCCGATGACCTGCGACGAGGCCGAAATGGTCGCGTGCCACCTTGGGGATGACGATCTGTCCGCGCTCGTTCATCGTGACGGTGCCCCACAGGTTCTTACCCTTGGGTGCCGGGGGTAGGATCCGTCCATCATCGTAGGTTTCGGTCTTGAGCAGCTCATCCACCGTCGTCTCGTACAGCTGCGCCAGACGGCTGCATTTCTCGACATCGGGGATGGTGGCACCGCTCTCCCACTTCGCGTACGCTTGGCGGGAGATGCCGATCCTCTGCGCGACCTCCTCTTGGGAGAAACCATGTATGTTGCGCAACATGAGCAGGTTGTCCTTGAGCATGTCCGCCTCCTGTCTCCTACAGATCCGTCTTCTCGAAGTTGGCCATCGAACTCCTGAGCGCGAGCCACGTGAGGATGATATAACACAGCACACCTGCGACGAGCAAGCTGAGCTGCAACGTCAGATGCTCGGTGCCGAACGCGTTGAGCGCCTCCAGGCTGGGGAAGAAGTGCAGTGCCTCGGCGATGCCGATCGCCACGAACGCCACGATGATGAACGTCACGAAGGGCTTGCCCAACTTGTACGAGGTCTTGAAGAAGCCCGCGATGAAGATGAGGTTGAACAGACCGAAGATCAGGAACGCCACACCCAGCGCGAATGGATTCGCATTCATGAGCGCGTTCATTCGGTATACCACGGAGTCCGTGAACACCGTCATACGCAGCAGCATGGCGATCGCCATGAGCGCAAGCGTGCACAGCTCGATGAAGCAAGCGAAGAGCATCTTACCCTTCACCACGTCCTGCTTGGATACGGGCAGTAGTGCGGAGAATACCAGGTCGTTGGCCTCGCGTGCGTTCTGGTAACCCTGGAAGATGCCCAGACACGAGAAGAACACGCCGCAGAGGATGGGGTAACCGGGAAGCAGGAACATCAGGCCGAAGGCGATGAACAGGTATGAGAGGATCGAGGCGGAGAGCTTCATCTCCTTCATCAGCAGGTTACGCATCGAGCACACCCCTTTCCAAGCGCAGGAAGGCCTCTTCGAGCGACTCGCCCGGCTGCTGATGGCGGGTCGCGAACTCCTCCTTGGGTATGGCGGCAACGATCCTGCCCTTCGAGATGTACACGATGTCGTCCGCGCACTTCTCGATGTCGCTGATGATGTGCGTCGAGAAGAAGATGGCTACACCCGTCTGCTTGATCTGCTCGAAGATGTCCAGGAGTTCGTCGCGCGAGAACGGGTCGAGGCCACTGGTGGGCTCGTCAAGGATCAGGACCTCCGCGCCATGGGAGAGCGCGAAAAGTAGGTTGCACTTCACCTTCATGCCGTCGGAGAGTTCGCGCGGCGTCTTGCTCTCGTCGAGCGCGAACAGGCGCAGGAAGCTCTCGTAACGCGCGTCATCCCAGCTGTCGTAGAAGGGCTTCGTGACAGCCTTGATGTCGCGGATCCTCTTGCGCGGGTACCAGCTGATGGTGCCCGTGGAATAACCGATGCGCCGCTTGATCTGCGCCTCGTTGCCCGAAAGCGGCATGCCGAAGTACTCGACTTGGCCGTGGTCGGGATGGACAAGGTTGAGCATCGACTTGATGGTGGTCGTTTTGCCGGCGCCGTTCCTGCCTATGAAGCCGGCGATCCTGCCTGGAGCGAGCGAGAATGAGACCGAGTCGAGCGTGAAGCCGGGGTAGGTCTTGGTCAGGTCCTTGATGGTCACGATGTCCATTGTGATTGCATCTCCTCAGAATGGTTCGAAATGTATGATCATCATACTG
Organism: Coriobacteriales bacterium; assembly: GCA_017434185.1. Classification (GTDB taxonomy): domain Bacteria; phylum Actinomycetota; class Coriobacteriia; order Coriobacteriales; family RUG844; genus RGIG2431. The sequence goes on along the minus strand of JAFRFV010000042.1, from coordinate 13,624 downwards.
TCCGGTTGCGATGGCATCCACCAACCGTACTTGGCGGATTTCTTCGATTCCTGTCACCTTTGGTTGCGTGGTGTCCGTGAGTGACGGATGCGGTAGAATGACGGATGAACGGAATGACGATCGAGAGGCATCCGATGGATCACGAATACTTCGAGCACCCCTTTGCCGAGCCTGTCATGGACGACGATGCCATGAGGAGTGGGAGGACTACTGCTAGGCTTCCTGGAGGCGAGCATGCGTGAACTGACGCAGGATCCGTTCTACGAGGTCCTTCGAGAGTATCCCAGATGCGTCATCGACTACTGTCTCATCAAGGATGAGCCGCCCCATCGCGGCCTTGCATCACACAGGGAAGCGCTGGTGTACGCGATGTGCAGGGTGATCGAACGGGAGATCTCCAGCCAGCGCGAAACCGATGCCAGGTTCGGGTTGGAGAGCGACGACGCCATTCCCTGGACGTGCGACTTCGAGAAGGCGGAAGCCCATGCGATCGACCCGAAGGAGTTCCTCTTCGTTCCAACGATCATCCGCAGGATCCGGCGCGGCTCGGTGATCTACGACCGTAGGGATCCGGATGTCGACGCGGGCGAGCAGATACCGTACTGGTACGCTTTCCTGGAGCCGCCGTATTCGACGGGTCACACACCGGAGGATTTCCGCAGGTTGAACGAGGCGTTGTTCCCGGAAGGGCCGGATCCCCTCGAGGTGTATGAATGGACGACCGACTGGTCGGGCTACTTCGACGATGGCCATGAATGGTGGGGCACGGCATGCTGGACCATCTACGACGCGCACCTTGATCGCTACGCCGTGATCCTTGCTTCGGCGACGGACTGAGGAAGCGCGTGCGATGAGGAAGTACCTGCCAGCAGTCGTGTTCCTGCTCGTCTTCGAGACCCTCGCCATCACGCTGTGGCTGACGAAGGACAACATCTTCTACCTGTTCAATTTCAGCTACATCGGCATCGCGCTCGCCCTGGGCATCTTCCTGTTCGCCCGCGGGAGCGCGAACGCACGGCGGATCACGCAGCTCCTCGTGGGCCTGTACATGCTTCTCTTCCTTGGGCTCATCAGCGGCGAGAACATGCAGATCGAGGGTTTCTGGTACTACTTGTTCATCGGTGTCTTCGAAGCGGCGACCATACACTACGCGGTCGCGAAGATCTTCGGACCGCTGCTCTTCGGTCGTGGCTGGTGCGGGTACGCATGCTGGACCGCCATGGTGCTCGACTTCCTGCCCTACAAGATGCCCCAACAACCCCGCAAGAAGCTGGGCTGGATCCGCTACATCACCTTCGCCGCGTCGCTCGTCTTCGTTGCCGCGCTCTTCTTGGGGCATGTGGGCGGCATAGAACGGATCATGTTCTGGGCTTTCATCGTGGGCAACGTGCTCTACTACGCCGTGGGCATCGCGCTGGCCTTCGCGTTCAAGGACAACCGCGCTTTCTGCAAGTACATCTGCCCGGTGACGGTCTTCCTCAAGCCCATGAGCTACTTCTCGCTGCTGCGCATCAAGTGCGATCATGACAAGTGCATCTCATGCGGGAAGTGCCGTAAGGTCTGCCCCATGAACGTGGACATGCTCGATGACTCCCGCAGTCGTGAGAACGGAACCGAATGCATCCTATGTATGGAGTGCGTGCGGAATTGCCCCAAGCATGCCCTGTGAGATTCAAATGCCAAGGATAAGCGCCTGCCAAGGTGCAGTGTTCATCACATGCTTCCGATGGATGCACCATTCGCCGTGCACCCAGAATTCGACCGGGGAGGCGATGAGCGAACAAACGGTGATTCCATAAGCACGTTTGTTAGAATACACGTTGACCGGTATCCGACATCCTCTTTCGAAGACCACTCTGTAAGCAAGGGGTTGCACCATGAAGAAGCTGATGATCAAGAGACTGGCAAGGCTTGGTCTGCTACTCATGACGGCCATGCTGTTCACTGCGGCTCTGACGGCCGTTGCGGCATACGCGCTGGAAGGTGAGGGCGGCGACGAGCCGCTCAACGAGGCGCTTGATGGTGGCGAGGTTGCCATCCGTGCCGAGGGCGATGGTGCGTTGTGCGCGGAAGAGTCAACCAAATACTATGTTCACATCCATATAATCAACATCCCATACAATATTCCCATTGAACTCGCATCGAAGACCTACACTTACTCGTTGGGCTCACCCGCATCTGGCTCGAAGGCTATCACAGCGAGCACCTTGGGCATCGCCAACATGACCGCGTCTCCGCGTGTATACGGCAGTTGCACCTACACGTTCCAGAATAAATTCGTGCTCGTGGACGCCGGCACCACCAGTGTGGTCACATCGATGCCAACGGATGGCGAGACGCTTGACCGGATCGGTATCGATGCCACTGGCCCAGAACCTGTTGTGACCGTGAAGTTCGCTGATGGCCACATGGACACGTACCCCTTCGATGGGGTTGATTACGATATCTACATCTCACCTGTGTATTCCGCTCAGCCGCTCTACTATGTCGTCTTCCAGCGCATCGACCGCATTGGCGGTGCATCGTCGTACTGGGACAATGGCGGTGAAGCGGGCCCGTGGGACCACAACGTGGACTTCCCGGAGCCGACAACTGAGCACTACCAGTTGGTGTATTGGAAGGACGCTGACAGCGGAGAGACCTATCAAGCTGGGAGCACGGTGCTGTTTCCGGATCCGCTTCGAGAGAAGACCACCATCTTCTATGCCATCTGGCAACCTTCCGTCACCGTGAACTATCACGTTTCCGGCACGATCGAGAAGAGCGAGGAAGCCTTCTCCTCCGTTCCAGTCTATGGTTATACGCCAAGCGCTCCGGACGGCGAGGTCTTCGATGGCTGGTTCGATGCGAATGGGAACAGGATCGATGATTCGACGGCCTACGATGCTCCCGCCTTGACGGGCGAGGACAAAGATAACATCGTGCAGCCCGCTGTCTATGATGTCTACGCCCAGTTCACTGCGGCACCCAGTGCGGATGACGCCGGCGAACCCGCCGACACCTCCACGCCTCAGACCGGCGACGATGCCCCGATCACCCCAGCGCTTATCGCAATGATCATCGGCGTTCTCGGCTTCGCGATCGTTGGTGTTTCGAGCCGCAGGAGCCGCCAGCAGAACTGAAGCTGCCCCAAGGACGCGTTGCGTCGGGCACAGTGCTGCTAACCAATACATGGGATAAGCGCTTGCCAAGAGGAGGCGCTTATCCCCCCTTTCTCCAGTTGACTCGCGAACCGTTGCCTGGGGGTTACCCGCAGCATCCGCGGAACTGATACCATGATGGAGAAATATTGGTCACCGGAGGACAGTGTGCCGTAGCACATGGGGTCGCGTGAGTTCGTGCGACCCGCCTGTCGGATAAGGTGTCGGGTGCGCCCGGTCATTCCAGCAGCTGCTGGATGCCGGGCGTTTTCTTTTTGGAGGAAGAACATGGGGTCCGAGATATTCACCGAGCTCAAGCCGACGAAGCTCCTGTTCCGCTGCGCTGTTCCCGCAGCGGTGACGTCGGTCTTCGGAGCACTCTACTCGATTGCGGATGGCTTCTTCGTCGGTCGTTTCATCGGCGGAGATGCACTCGCTGCGATCAACCTCATCATGCCCATCGTCATGATCGCGGAAGCTCTTTCCAACATGGTCGCAACGGGAGCGTCCGTGAACATATCGATGCTGCTTGGAGCGAAGAAGCGGGATGAGGCATCGCAGGTCTTCTCCTTCTCCGTGCTGTTCATCATCATCTCATCCTGCATCATCGGGGCGTTGGGTCTCACGTTCGCTCGACCCTTCGTCAATCTGGTGGCGCCCGGAGCGAGCGCACAGGCCGTGCAGTATGGAGTGGAGTATCTCACGGTACATGCGGCATTCGCTCCGCTCATCCTGATCTACTTCGCCACCGACAACTACCTGCGCGTTTGCGGGAAGCAACGCGCCAGCATGAATGTGAACATCGCGACGCAGATCATCAACGTGGTCGCGACCTTCTTCCTGGTGGTCGTCCTCCATCAGGGTGTCACCGCGGCGGCAGTGGCGAGCTGCGGCTCGATCGCCATCGGCTCGATCGTGACGCTCGCGATGTTCCACAAGCAGCGCATGGATGTGTACTACACGCGAGGTGGCATGAGGCCCATGCGCTTCCTGCGCATCATCGCCAACGGAGTAAGCGAGTTCTTCAGCAGCATCGCGGTTTCCATCATGAGTGTGATCATGAATCTCTTCCTCCTGCGCTACGGCGGAACGACGGCGGTTGCGGCCTTCTCGATCCTCATGTACGTCGACGAGATCGTGGGGATGTTGAATTTCGGGATAAGCGATTCGATGCAGCCGGCCATCAGCCACTGTTACGGTGCAGGCCTCATCGAGAGGATGAAGGCGCTCTTCAAGAGGGTGGTCGCGGCCTCCGCCGTCACCTCCTTCGTGGCGTTCCTTCTCATGTTGTTCGCAGGGCCATCGATCGCAGGCATCTTCATCAAGCCGGGGGAGGAGGCACTGCTCGCGATGAGTATCACCGCCGTCAAGATCTTCTCGTTCTCGTATCTGATGGGCTGGGTCGATTCATGCTTCTCGTCGTACTTCACGGCGCTCGATCGCCCCGCACGTTCGCTGGTCGCTTCGATCTTCGGGACACTCGTGTTCCCTGTCGCGACCCTGTTCCTGCTCACGCCGGTCTTCGGTCTGAACGGCGTTTGGCTCACCGCTCCGCTTTCCGCTCTTGCGAGTGCGCTGCTCGTGCTCGTGTTGGCGAAGACGATGAAGCTAGATGAACAGCCTGCGCTCGGCCCAAGCGCAGAAACGGTCGCTCGAGGACAGGATCAGGAGCAGCACGCCCAGCACCACGCAGGGGATGGCGGACACCCAGCCCCAGAGGGGGAGTACGCTCGTGCCCCGGTAGAGGCCCACACCCACGCCCACGAGCATGACGAGCACGGCGGCGATGATGAGGGTCCAAGCCGCCTTCGTCCCGATGTTAAGGCTGGGGCGGCGGAACACGAACGTGAGCATCAGCGCGGCACCGAACGCAAGCGCCGTGAAGGGAAGGCCCAGTATGAGGAACCAACGCCAGCCATGAGTGAAGGCCGCGATGAACGCCAGGAGCACCGTGACGGCCGCGGCATCCACCAGCAGGAAGGTGTAGGGACGGCGGCGGGGCAGATGCAGGGGAAGGAAGATGAGCACCCAGGATACCAGCAATCCCGCGATGACGTAGAGCGCCCAGTGAAGGTTCGCGGGGACGCAGAGGTCGACGATCGCGATCACGATGAACGGTACGGTGAGCAGAAGGAAGGTGAGGCTCGCGATGAAACGCGGGTTCACGCGGCGCTTATCCACCGCATGCTCGACGAACATGGGCTTCGAGGTGGAATCTGGTTGGCGCGCCGGGTCGACCACGGGGGTGCCGCACAACGGGCACGCTTGCTGCGAATCGGCCAGGCTCACTCCGCAATGCACACAATATGACATCTAGTTCACCTCTTGGTTGCTTTCCACTTGGACGGGAATCCCCATCCGCACGAGTTCGCTGAAGAAGCGGCGCTCGATATCGGCTTCGACGAAGGTTCGGGAGAAATCGATGAAGGTCCTGCCGCCAAAGCTCGTGGCCGTGGCATTGCAGCGCCGCTTGTTCGCTCTGCCCAGGAAGAAATCGATGCGATCGACGAAGTTCGCCATCTCCGGGGGCAGCTGTACGAGCCCCAGGTTGGAGAGCGTGGTGCTGGAATACTCGTCGCCCTGCATGCGGAAGGCGATCATGAGCGCGAGTTTCTTCACGAACAGCGGTGTGATGCGCACCAGCGGGTTGCGTTCCGCACCAACGTTGTATGCCATCCAGCTGGCCAGCTCCTTGTCGTTCACATGCTGGCCCATGTAATGCGTCAGTTGTGTGAGGATCTCCTGGAAGCTGTACTCGCCCAAGCGCGAGTCGATGCCCGGATTGAAGAACGCGCTGAAATTGCGCAGCGTCTTGCTGGGGAACAGCGCACGAAGGTTGATGGGCACGCAGATCTTGACCGGCTGTGTGCGTCTGTGTTTGCTGCGCTCGGCGAGTTGATGCTGGTGGATGCTCCACAGGAGCAGACCGTTCAGGAAGACGCCCATGGTGACACCGTACTCCTTGGCCTTGGCGCGCAGCGGGTCCGTGGGCACCGTACCGCAGGTGAGTATGATGCGGCCACCCGGTACACGTGAACCGTGTACGTGATAAGCACGTTCCTCCTTGCGGTTGTTGGGTACGGTGCCGGCATAGCGCTGGAACGCGTCCTCCTGCTCTTCCGGTGACGGCTCGTCATCCATGGAAAGGATGAATCTTGCGGGGGAGACATCCACGCCGTGCGCCAGCCGGAGGTATTCGTTCACGAGTGTGAGCAGGAAGGTCATGCCCCCGGTGCCGTCGCATGCCGCATGGAAGAACTCCACCGCGATGCGTTCGTGCCAATACAGGAGACGATACATGAAACCGCGGTTCTCGCGGGTGTTGAGCGGGAGCATGGGGTTCGCCGTGTCCTCGCAGATGGGCGGCGCACCCTCAAGATGTTCCAGGTAGTACCAGAACGCGCCCCAGCGGAGCCGGCATGCGAACGACGGCATGCGCGCGAGTGTGCGCTCCTGGGCTTGGGCGAGAAGGTCCGGGTCGACATCCTCCGTGAGCGTCACGGAAAGACGGAACATGCTCTGCCAGCGCCTCGTCGTGTTGGGCGGGTAGATCTTCGCGGCGTTATCGAGTTTGAGCCAAGTCGCCACGGCGGGCATCAATCCTTCCCGAGTTTCGCTTCCAGCGCTTCCTGCACCATCTGCGCTTCATACTCGCAGGCGGTGTCCTCGAAGAGCAGCATGCGCTCGGGACCGGCGACCGTGGCGCGGGCCTGGTCGCGCAGGTTGTTCATGCCACTCAGGAACTTGCGGTACATCACGAGCGTGAGATAGCGGCCCATGGGGGTGAGTGTGAGTTCGTTCTCATCGTCGGTCTCGAAGGCACCGTTGGCACGCATGAAGGCCATCTCGATGCCCAGACCCTGCTCCACGCTGCAGCCGAAGTAGTCCTTGAAGGCGCGCTTATCCAAACGCAACTTGTACAGGTTCACCAGGAAGCAGTAGCGCATCTGGTCCTTCTTGGACAGCTTGGTCACGCCCATGATGGACATGCGGCCGTCCTCGATGGCGGCGTTGTAGTCGCTCAGGCTGAAGTGGTTCACGTACAGGTGGCCGTCCAGGTGCGTGATGGCGCCGCTGCCGATGGCGGGGTACTCGTCGTAGGCGATCATGTACTCCTCGATGCCCAGCTTGTGGGTCTTGTGGCCGGTGCCGTCAAGGCGGTTGAAGGTCCAGATGGAGTGACGCTCGAACAGCGGGTGGTCACCGCCGGTCAGGAATCCGTCGAGCGTGAGGTAGTAGTCGTACTCGCGGCCGTAATCCATCTTTCCCAGCGCCTTGCTCATCTTGCTGAAGGTGGAGTTGGACACGTAGAGCGGGCTGAACGTGACCTGTTGGCAACCGCAGAGCGCGATATGCTCCAGGTCGCTGATGAGGATGTCGGGGGTCTGCTGCGGGAAGTTGAAGATCATGTCCACGTTCATGGAGTTGAAGTGGGGCGCTGCATGCTGGATGCGCTCGAAGGTCTCCTGACCGCTGCCGTACTTGTGGTAGCGATCCATCTGCTTCAGGAGCCCGTCATCGAAGCTCTGCACGCCCACGCTCAGACGCTGAACACGATCATGGAGCGCATCGATGTACTCGTCGCCCAGGTGGTTGGGGTTGGTCTCGCTCGAGACCTCCTTGATGTCCCACAGGTCGCGCGCTTGGTCGATGGTCTCGCAGAGTTCATCGAGCATGATCGTGGGGGTGCCACCGCCAACATAGAGGCTTTCGATGTCGTAGCCGTAGCGGTCCTTGAGCATGCGCATCTCGGCACGCATGTTGCGGAAGAACGGGCGCGCGAGGTCCTCGTTGAAGTGGTAGCGGTTGAAGCTGCAATAGGGGCAGAGCACCTGGCAGAAGGGCACGTGCACGTAAAGCATGTACTTCTGGCCGGGCTTGGGCAGCGGGTAGGGGGTATCGGGCGTGGTGGGGTCGAGCACCAAGCGGCGCTTGGCGACTTCTTCGACGACCTTGGACAACACGCGTTCAGAAAGCATGGGGCGGACTCCTTCGTGGGGTGTTGCGACTCGCAAAGAATCATTATAGCGCTCATGTGCCATGAATGAGGGAACCCGGTCGTCGTGACCGGGTTCCCTGTACTGTAAATGGGGGATAAGCGCTGTGCGCTCTACATGAGCTCGGGGGCGATGAAGCCGAACTCCTCCGCTGCCTTCTTCTCGAGGGGAGCGAACTCCAGCATTGCCATGAAGGCCTGGGTGCCGATGCCGTGGTTGGCAAGGGCGATGGGGCTGATGGAGCCGAAGTTACCTTCCTGGTACTTCATGTTCTGATCCATGAGCAGCCAGCCATCAGCGGGATGGTAGGCGGGGGCGGCACCGGGAGGCAGCGGGATGAAGAAGTGGTTCTTGATGCCGAACTTCGTGAAGAAGGCATCCATGGTCCTGCGCCAGGCGATCTTGTCGACATCCGGACCGTAGGCGCCCATGGCGAGTGCGATCTTCTCCGTGGGGGCGGCGCCGTTGCGGCCAGGGAGGAAGATGTGACGCAGCTCGAAGATCATGCACTTCTCGTTCCCGGCCTTCCAGTTGGCTGCAAGGGCCTCTTCGAGGGCGGGGGTGAGCACCGTCGGAAGACCGGAGAGGGTGCCGATGGGCTCCACGAGCTGGATACCGCGGTTGTTGGTGTCCCAGGCTTCCTGGATCATGTTCATCTTCTTGTAGCAGTCCGCCTCGTAGGCGTGCAGGCCGAAGTACTCGTTGAAGCCCATACCGCGAAGGATGTTGGCGGCCCGAACGGCATCGCTGTCACCGTAGTTGGCGCCGTCATCCTTGAGGGCGGTGAGGGCATCGAGCAGGGGAGAATAGAGCTCATCGCGGCTGGGGATGTCATACACGGTCATGGCGATGGCGTCCACGTCCACCTCGATGATCCATGCTTCCATATCGTTGCAGGAAAGAAGCGCGCAGGCGAGCGAGGTCGCCTTGCCGGCCGTGAAGAGGGCGAAGCTCTTATCCGCCACATCCACCTTGGCCTCCAGGGCGCCGTTACCCACGGTCTGGATCTGGACGTTCGCGTTCAAGCCGAAGGCCTCGGCGGCGATGAGGTTGGCAAGACGCTGCCACTGGCACAGGGGCAGGGAAGGGGCGGTCCAAACCGCCTGGAGCACGCGGTGCTGGGGTTGGGACGCATCAGCACCATCGTAGACGGTGCCCGCGCAGACGACCTTGCCCGGAAGGACGGCCTTGATCGCGGGGAGCTGAGCGGAGAGAAGGTCGGAGCGCAGTGCATAGCTGCCGTCGTCCAGCAGCATGGTCTTGCGGGATGCGCTCTGGGGACGATCGAAGGATGAGAATGCCCACTGGGATACGACGATCTCAGGAGCGCTGCTGTCATCGAAGAGGGTGAATCCATTGAGGACGAATGCCCGCTTGAGAGCATCCTCCTGCGCGCGCAGGCGCGAATGGGTCAACGTTTCCATACCAATCCTTTACAACGTGAAACCGATAGCGATGGGGAGCAGGATGGTTTTCTGATTGGATGGATGAGTGACCGAAAGGTTTTCCTGCTTGATGCGAATGATAAAGAAAAAAATTGAATGAATCAAGAGGGATTTTCCGCTATAATGGGGAAAGTGATGGAAAACGTCCCCGTTGTTGAAGGAGCGCAGACGTGAAGTTCGATGTGACGCCGGAGCTCGCCTCCCTGCTCAAGACCCTGCGTGCCAAGAATGGCAGGTCTTCGAAAGAGGTCGCCGAATACCTGGGCAAGAGCCCCTCGTACCTTTCCAAGTTGGAAGGCGGAAGCGTGCAAGCCATCGAGAGCGACGTGCTCAAGGGCATGATGTGCTTCATCGAAGGTGGTGCCGATTTCTACTCGCAGGTGCTACCTGATGTTGCCAATCTCCTCTTTGGTTTGCGTGGGAGCACGCGCGTGATGGATCAGCCCTGGTTCATGCAGTTCGATGTGATCGAGCGGCCGGTGGAGGTTCCCCAGGGCATGGCGGATGATCTGCGGGCCCACTTCCAAGAACTGGGAATGGATGCCTCCAGGATCGCCATCTATGTCAACGCGAACTACGATAGTGAGCTGGATGATTCCGTTCCCGCGAACCAGGTGATAAGGGTCAACCATGGGGATGGCGACCGTCTGCTCATCCGCCCCCTGTGCGATGCGGAGCAGGTGGAAGGCGTTCTGAGCGGTCGTGACGCGAAATCGACCTATCATTTCATCTACAACCTCGTTCACACCATGTTCCGCATGAGCAGCTTCCCCGGTGTCACCAGCAAGCTGCCGCCCGCGGAGGCGATCACGCTCCTCTCCAGTGCCGCCGAGTACATGGGGCGTTGGGAGATCCATTCGCTGGTGGGTTTCAGCCACCTGCTCTCGAGCGACGAGTTCATCGCGCACCAGCTCCCGCTTTCGAACGCGCAGGATGGCGTTGTCGAGCGTATCGCCGCGCTTCTCTCCGAGGCGGTGGAGCATGATTCGCTCAACGCGTTGAATGACCTGAACAGCTTCTACGAGACGCTCGATTGGGATCCCGCCTTCGCCATCAGGCTCATGGGCTTGCCGTTCTCCAAGTTGGGGAGTATGAGCTACGCCAACAAGCGCAAGCTCATGGGCGAGATCCGTGCGCTACTCGATCGCTATGACGGTATGGATGAGTTCCAGCGCAAGCTGGAGACCTACTGACGTTGGGCAGCGCCTATCCCATTAGAAAATACTTGAATAATTGATGGGAAATAATTGAATAGTGCGGAGGAATCCTGTAGAATGCATCCCGGATGAGTGAGCGAAGGGAGGTATTCAAGAGGAGAATTCGCATGAACACTCAATTCCCCAAGCTTCTGGAGCCGGGAACCATCGGTCGTTGGGATCTGCCCAATCGCATCGTCATGGCTCCCATGGGAACGCTCAATGCCGATAAGGACGGCTTCATCACCGAGCGCTCCCTGCGCTTCTACATCGAGCAGGCCAAGGGCCGCATGGGTATCATCTTCGTGGAGTGCACCTTCATCGATGAGTTCGCCGGCAAGGGCGAGGAGAACTCCCAGATGATCACCCGCCAGGAGCACGTGACCGGCCTGGCCCGCCTTGCCAGCGCCATCAAGGATCATGGCGTCAAGGCCGTCCTCCAGCTCAACCACATGGGCAAGCAGATCACGCTGCATGACCGCCCCTCCATGGGTCCCTCCACCATGAACGAGATGATGGGCGGCATCATGCCGTTCCCCATCACCGGCATGAGCAAGGCTGAGATCCGCAAGACCATCGAACAGTTCGGCATCGGCGCCAAGCGCGCCATGCAGGCCGGCTTCGACGGTGTCGAGATCCACGGCGCCATCAATCACCTGATCGCCATGTTCTGCAGTCCCTTCTACAACCATCGCACCGATGAGTACGGCGGAAGCCCCGAGAACCGCGCCCGCTTCTACAAGGAGATCATCGAGGAGATCCAGAAGCAGTGCGGCAAGGGATTCCCCATCGTCGCGCGTCTGTGCGGTGACGAGTGCAGCCCCGACGGTCTCACCCTGGAGGAGGGCGTCGCCCAGGCGCTGATCCTGGAGAAGACCGGCATCGTGGCCTTCCACATCATGGGCGGCGATTATCGCAACGTGAAGTGCATCAACGCCCAGTACGACCCGCGTGGCGACTTCAAGCGCGTCGCCAAGGCCTTCAAGGACGCCGGCATCAAGATCCCTATCATCCTGGATGGCGGTTTCACCACTCCCGACATCGCCGAGCAGGCGCTCGAGGAAGGCGTGTGCGATTACATCGGTCTGGGTCGACCCATCATCGCCGACCCCTACTGGGCCGTGAAACTGCGTGAGGGCAGGCCAGAGGACATCAAGCCCTGCATCCGCTGTACCAAGGGTTGCGTTGGCACCATGGCCACCTTCGACTCCGCCTATGGTCTGCGTTGTTCAGTGAACCCGCAGTGCAACATGGCGGGTATCCGCGACATCAATCCCATCACGCGTGTGAAGCGCGTGGGCATCATCGGTGGCGGCCCCGCCGGTCTCGAAGCCGCCTGTCTGCTGCGCCAGCGAGGTCACGAGGTCGATCTGTACGAGAAGCGCAAGCTGGGCGGAACCATGAACGAGGCCGCTTTCGACCAGGGCATCAAGGGCGACATCAGCAACCTGATCAAGTACTACGAGTCGCAGGTCGCCAAGAACGGCACCAACGTGATCGAGAGTGAGGCCACCGCAGCCCAGGTCATCGACGCCGGCTACGATGCCGTGATCGTGGCGACCGGCGCCCAGCCTCTGCCGCCGCGCGTCAAGGGAAGCGACGAGTTCCCCGGTCGCATCATGAGCGCCTACGACTATGCAACGCATGCCGCTGAGCTCGAGATGGGCGATACCGTGCTCATCATCGGCGGCTGCTTCATGAACCTCGAGATGGCCTACTCGCTCTTGAAGCAGGGCAAGACCGTCATCGTGAGCTCCCGTCGAGGCCTGCGCATGGGCATCATGGAGCTGGGCGACGATAATTCCAGCCCGCAGCAGCAGCGCCTCTCCATCCTCATGGGTGGCTACATGCGCACCGGCAAGCTGCAGTTCAAGTACGGTCACAGCATCAACCGCGCCACGGCGACCGGCATCGTGCTCAACAGCCCTGCCAAGCAGGAAGTCGAGGTCAAGTGCGACGACGTGATCGTCTGCCGTGGCTATCGCGGACGTCCCAAGATCTACGACGAGATCCGCGAGGCCGTTCCCGAGACCTATCTGGTGGGCGACGCGACCATGCGTCTGCGCTGTGACGACAAGCGCGTCATCCACGACGCCATCACTGATGCCTGGGGCATCGCCAACAACATCTAGCACTGGGTTCGAAGCCAGCATCGATTCGAAAGGAGAACCATCATGGGAGCTTTGGATGGGAAGGTAGCCATCGTCACCGGTTCCGGCCAGGGTATCGGCCGCGGTATCGCCATAGGCCTGGCCCGCGAGGGCGCCAAGGTCGTGACCAACAATCGCAAGCCCGGCGGCTTCAGCAGCCTGGCCTATGATCCGGCCAGCATGCCAGAGGAGGATTACAAGCAGATGCTCGCGCTCTCCGGCGATGCCGAGGCCACCGTCGCGCTTATCACCAGCGAAGGCGGCGAGGCGGTTGCCGCCTACGGCGACGTGTCCAAGTGGGAGGACGCACAGGCCATCGTGCAGAAGGCCATCGACACCTGGGGTCGTGTGGACATCATCGTCAACAACGCCGCCGGTATGGGTACCGGTGGTATCACCCAGATCAGCGACGTGGACTGGGACAAGATGACCGTCACCAAGATGAAGGGTGCCTTCAACATGATGAAGGCCGCTGTGCCCTACATGATCAAGCAGGGCTATGGCCGCATCTTCAACGGTTCCAGTGACGCTTGGGTGGGTCTGCCCGGCAACGATGCCTACTCCGCTGGCAACGCCGGTATCGTGGGTCTCACCTATGCCGCCGCGAAGGAGTTGTTCCGCTTCGGTGTCACCGTGAACGCCTACTGCCCGCAGGGTCAGAGCCCGGCTCATGCGGTCGAGTACAACAAGATGCTG
>JAFRFV010000041.1 GCA_017434185.1 Coriobacteriales bacterium | reverse complement strand
CGAACAGGGCGATGGAGGAGGCACCCATGGCGAAGCCGTTGACGACTTCGGCATTGGAGGCCATGGCGTTCACGTCGACACCGATGATCATCAGGATGATCCACAGGGAGATGCCGAAGAGGCCGAAGCTGGCCACGACGAGACCCATGGTGAGACCGGAGCGGAAAGCCACCTTGAGGGCGGGGGCGATGCCATCGAAGGCAGCGCGGGTGGTGCGGGTGTTGGCGCGGGTGGCCACATACATACCCACATAACCAGCGGCGGCGCTCAGGAGACCACCGGTGATGAAGGCGACGGCGGCCAGCCAAGGCAGCGAAGGCACCACGATGATGATAATTGCAACGACCGCCAGGAAGACAGCGAGCACCTTGTACTCACTGAACAGGAAGGCCTTCGCACCTTCCTGGATCTTCATGGAGATCCCGTTCATCTTCTCGTTGCCGGGATCCTGCGCCAGGACCCATCGAGCGAGATAGACAGCGACCAGCATACCGATGATTGCAGCAATCGGAGCCAGCCAAGCAACCCAAGTACCCATGGAATGCTTCTCCTCTCATAGAACCAACAGGAAACACGCGCACGACTGCAAGCAGACGTGCGTCTGCAAGTAAGATGTGATTCTAAACAAGCGATGCCGCGATTTCCACAGAATCACGACAGATGACCGCGAACCCTCTGAATGTCCCCGTGAATCGTCGCCACCAGCTCCTGCGCGCTGTCGAATCGCTGTTGAGGGCGCAGATAGGAGACGAAGCCCAGGCGAAGGTCGCTGTCATACAGGTCACCCCGGAAGTCCAGCAGATGCGCCTCGATGGCGAAGGGAGCGCCCGGGAAGCTCGCCGGTGCACCCACGTTGATGACCGCGGGATGGCTCACATCACCTACGAGTGCATAGCCAGCGTAGACGCCTTCCATCAGCTTCGTGTAGTGGCAGACGGGCTGCACGTTGGCCGTTGGGATGCCCATCCGGCCGCCCACTCCCCTGCCGTGCACGACATGACCCTCCACCATGAAGTCCCGCCCCAGCAGCAGGTGTGCCTCCTCCATGTCGCCGCGCTCCAGCAAGTCCCGGATACGCGTGGAGGACACCGCGGCACCATCGAGCTCCAGCAGTGGGTAGCCGGTCACCGCGCAGCCGCGTTGGGCACCCCAGCCCTCGATGAGCGCGAGGTCGCCCTTCGCCTTGGCACCGAAGTGGAAGTCCTCCCCCACATGGATGCTCCTGGGCTCGAAGATACCGCACAGGATCCTATCCAGGAAGTCGAAGGGGTCGGTGTTGGCGAGCTCATGGGTGAAGGGCAGGACCACGACACCATCCGCCCCCAGGGAATCCAATGTGGCCAAGCGCATCTGGTTGGACATGAGCTTGCGCTGCCGCTCCGCGGGAAGGAAGAGCTCGTCGGGGTCGATGCTGAAGGTGACGATGAACGCGAGGATCCCCCGTTCGCGGGCATCCTCGACCATCTTCGAGATGAGGAAGCGGTGGCCCTGGTGGACACCATCGAAGACGCCCATGGCGAAGCTGGCCTCCATCATGCCCCACCTCCTCTGATGACGCCGCCGGGGATGACCGTACGGGGCACGAGCACATCCCCCTGGCATTCATGGACCGAGCACAGGATAGCACCGCAGATGAGTGCCACCAAGCCCTGCGGGGTCCCCTCGGGTGCCCGCAGACGCCTGCCCTGTTGGATGGCCTGCAGCTGTTCCGGATCCACTTCGACGCAGGGCAGACCAAGGGCCGCGACGGGATCACAGGAGAGCTCACGTATGTCTGCTGCCTCTTCCAGCTGCTGAAGGCTGTGGGCATCGTCGACGCTCATGGGTCCGGCGACGCAGCGACGCAGGGCGGAAAGATGCGCAACGCTGCCCGCCGCCACGCCCAGATCGCGTGCGAGCGCCCTGATATAGGTGCCCTTGGAGACCTCGAAGTCCACGTCCCAATAGGGAACCCCCTCCAGCCATCCGATCGTGATGAGATCGGCCCTGTATACCGTGATGGGCCTGGGTTCGAGTTCGACCCCACTCCCCTTGCGAGCCGCCTCGTAGGCCTTCACGCCCTCCCGCTTGATGGCGCTGTAGAGAGGCGGAACCTGCATCGAATCGCCCAGCAGAGCATCCAGGAGGGACTGCGCGAAGACGGGGTCGTCCACAGCCGCCGGGAGTGGCATGCGCGAGACCACCGTGCCCTCCGCATCGTCGGTGTCGGTGGCGACACCCCAGCTCACACGGGCGATGTAGCGCTTATCATGTCCTATCAGATACTCGGAGAGGCGCGTGGCGGGACCCACGGCGACCAGCAGCAAGCCGGTAGCCATGGGGTCGAGGGTACCACAATGACCAACACGACGCTCGCCGCTGATGCGGCGCACGCGATTCACCACGTCATGGGAGCCCATGCCCTGGGGCTTATCCACCGCCAGAAGGCATGATATGTTCGTCTGGCCACGCTTCAAACTAGCGCACCAGTTCCCTCAAGCGGGGAAGCACCGCATCGAGGCATTCCTGCAGGCTGCCCTCGAAGTTGAAGCCCGCGGCGGCTTTGTGCCCGCCGCCGTTGAAGTCATGGGCGACGGATGCCACATCGCTGTCATCCTTGGCACGCAAGCTACCACGCACGATGCCGTTGTCCTGTACGCGCAGGAGCATGCACACGTTGGCACCCGCGAGGGAACGCACGCAGTCAGCGAGCTCCTCGCCGTCTTCCGGACAGGCTCCCACGGCTTCGTAGTCCTGCGGGCAGATCCAGGAATAGACCAACTTGCCGTCGCACTCGAAGCTGAGACGCTGGGTGCAGATGGCCTCCAACTGCACGCGGGCCATGCTGCGTGACAGATAGATGTTGTTGGCGATAAGGGATGGGATCGCACCGCTGAGCACGAAGTCCGTGGCATATCCCAGAGCGCGCGCGTCAGTGTTCTGGTACTGGAAGCGGCCCGTGTCCGTCACCACCGCGACGTAGCAGCACATGGCCTCCTCGGGCTCCTGGGGCAGACCGAGCGCCTCGATCAGATCCCAGACGATCATGCCGCAGGCGGCGCAGGCGGGGTCGCTGTACGTGAGAGCGGCTATCTCCATGTCGGTGTCCGAATGATGGTCGAGTGCGAGACGGTTCTGGCAACGCTCGTACACGGCCAGAGCATCTGCCCCGAAGCGCTTGCTGTTGGGTACATCCACGCTGAAGAACAGGTCGGGAGTCTCCTGGTATTCCGCAGCGGGCACGAGATCGCAGAAACCGGGCATGAAGGCGTATTCGCGCAGCTTGCAGTCGACTGCCGGCAGAAGGGGCGTGACCTGCTTGCCCAGGCGCTTGAGGGCATGCGTGAGCGCCAGGATGCTTCCCAGCGAGTCACCGTCGGGATGCACGTGGCCGCAGACGGCTATGGAATGGGCGGCCCTGATGGGGGCCGCCATGGAATCAAGCGATCGGGTTTCCATCTTCGTCCTTGGGGATGCTCATGGTCGCGGGAACGTTCTTGAGCGCCTGGGTGATGCGTTCGGCTTCATCGACGGAAGTGTCGATGACGAACACGAGCTCGGGCGTGACACGCCAACCCAGGCCCTGGCCAAGCAGGTAGCGGATCCGGCCCTTGGCGCGTTCCAGACCCTTGGCCACCTGCTCGTAGCGGCTCTTATCAGTCGAAACATAGACCTTGCACAGCGAGCGGTCCACGGAGACCTCGCAACCGGTGACGGTCACCAGCGAGAGCCTTGGGTCGGAGATCTCCGTGAGCAGGATGGAGGCGATGCGGGAACGCGCCTCCTCGTTGAGCTTGCGTGTGCTGGAAGTCTGCTTCATCTAGGCCTCCCTCGCCACTTCCTTGACGGTGTAGCACTCGATGAGGTCGCCCTCGTGCAGGTCCTGGACGCCGTCGATGCCGATACCGCACTCGTAGCCCTGCTTGACGGCCTTCACGTCGTCCTTGAAGCGACGCAGGCTGGCCATGCGACCCTCGTGGACGACGGTGCCATCGCGCACGATGCGCACGCGGTCGTCGCGATGGATCTCGCCTTCGGTGACATAGGAACCGGCGATGACGCCCACCTTGGGAACGCGGATGAGGGCTCGGATCTCCGCGGTACCGGTGTCGGTTTCGACGATGTCCGGGGACAGCATGCCCACGCGGGCGGCGTTGATGTCCTCGATCGCCTTGTAGATGACGCGGTAGGTGCGGATGTCCACGCGTTCGCGCTCCGCGGCCACCTTGGCCTTGGGCTGCGGACGCACGCCGAAGCCGATGATGATGGCGTCGGAAGCAGCGGCAAGGGTGACATCGGTCTCGGTGATGCCACCAACACCGGAGTGGATGACGTTGATCTTGACCTCGCTCTGGTCCATCTTGTTGAGGGACTCCTGCAGGGCCTCGATGGAACCCTGCACGTCGGCCTTGACCACCAGGTTGAGTTCCGTGGTCTCGCCTTCCTGCATACGGGCGAAGAGGTCGTCCAGCGAGATGCGGGACTTCTTCTGCTCGGCCAGGCGGCGGCGCAAAGCGCGCTCCTCGGCCAGGTCACGGGCATCACGCTCGTCTTCGAAGACCTGGAACTCGTCACCGGCCTGGGGCACGCTGGACAGACCAAGGACCTCGACGGGGTCGGCCGGCTTGGCTTCCGTGACGTTGTTACCCTTGGGGTCAAGCATGGCGCGCACGCGACCGTAGCTGGTACCCACCACCACGGCGTCGCCGATCTTCAGGGTACCGCGGTTCACCAGGACGGTGGCCACGGGACCGCGGCCCTTATCCAGATTCGCCTCGATGACGAAACCGCTGGCCAAAGTGTTGGGATTGGCCTTGAGCTCGAGGTAGTCGGCCTGGAAGATGATGGTCTCCAGAAGCTCGTCGATGTTGATGCGGCGCTTGGCGGACACATCGACGAACATGTTCTTGCCGCCCCACTCCTCGGGCATGATGCCATGCTTGGACAGCTCCTGACGGGCGCGGGTGGGATCGGCGCCAGGCTTGTCGATCTTGTTGACGGCCACCACGATGGGCACGCCGGCGGCGTTGGCATGGTGGATGGCCTCGACGGTTTGGGGCATGACGCCATCGTCGGCGGCGACCACCAGAACGACGACGTCGGTGATCTTGGCGCCGCGGGCACGCATGGCGGTGAACGCCTCATGACCGGGGGTATCGATGAAGGTGATCTGTTTGCCGTTGATGTAGACCACGGAAGCACCGATGTGCTGGGTGATGCCGCCGGCCTCGGTCGCGGCGACGCCGGTCTCGCGGATGGCATCGAGCAGCGAGGTCTTACCATGATCGACATGGCCCATGACGGTGACCACGGGGGGCCTGGGAACGAGATCCTCCGGGTCATCGAAGAACACGAGCGCTTCCTCGTCCTCGGGCTTGCCGATCTTGACGCTGCGGTTGAGGTCGTCGGCGATGAGCTCGATGAGTTCGTCGCTGATGGTCTGGGTCAGTGTGAGCGGGGAACCCAGCAGGAAGAGGCGCTTGATGATGTCGTTGGGCGGCACCTGCAGCAGCTCGGCGAACTCGGCGACGGTGGAGCCGGTGGGAACCTTGACGGTGCCACTGGCGACCTGCGGATGGCCGTGGGCGGCCAGGTCCTGGGCGCGCTGCTCCTCTTTGGCGGCAGCCTGCTGGACGCGCTTCTCCTTGCGCTTCTTGCGGCGGCTCTCGCCCTCGTTCTGCCCGGCGTCAGCGGTGGCCTTGACCTCGGCCAGGAACTTGCTGCGCTGGAACTGCTCGGCCTCCTGGGCCATCTTGGAGTAGCGATCCCCCTCCTGGGAGTCCTCGCCCATGTCCAAGCCCAGATCGAAGTCGTCGAAGCCGGCGTTGCGCTGTCCGCCACGCCCGCTGTTGCGATCCTTCTTGCCCTGCTTACCGCCCTTGCTGAAGCCATCCTGGCCGGCACCCCTGCCGCCCTGACGGTCTCCACGCTCGCCACGGGAACCCCTGCCGCCTTCCTTGGGCTGGGTCTGCTCGGATGCGCGATGTGCCACGGGTGCCGGAGCGGGTGCAGGCGCAGGAGCAGGGGCGACGGGACGCTCCTGCTGCGCGGGCTGCTGATCGCGCTTGGGACGACGATCCTGCTTGTCCTTGCCAGCGGGCCTGTCACCGGAACGCTCGCCACGCTCGGTCGCGGAAGCGGCGGCAGCCTGCTGCTTGGCGGCAGCGGCAGCGGCCTTGCGGGCGGCTTCCTCGGCGGCCTTGCGCTCGGCCTCCTGGGCCATGCGGTTCTTCTCGGCCTCGATCTGCGCCAGCAGCGAATTGGTGCGGGGATTGCGATTGGCGATGCGCTTGGCCTCGAGCTCGGCCTCCTTGCGGGCGGCTTCCTCGGCGGCCTTGCGTTCGGCCTCACGGCGCTCCTCCTCCGCACGTGCGGCACGCT
>JAFRFV010000040.1 GCA_017434185.1 Coriobacteriales bacterium | reverse complement strand
CATCGTCGACCTCGAACCAGAAGGCGCAGGGGAGCACGATGTCGGAGTACATGGCGGTGTCGGTCATGTACATGTCCACGGTGACCAGCAGGTCGAGACCCTTGATGGCCTCCATGACGGCGGTGCGTCCGGACTGATTGCCCAGCGGGTTGGCGGAGTGCACGATGGCGCTCTTGACCACGGCGGGCTTGTTGTTGTAGGTGCCGGTCCTCATGATGTCCGGCAGCTTGAGGGCGGAGTAGGCGGGACCGTTACCACCCTTGAAGGTGATGCTGGGATCGGCGCCGGGGGTGCCATAGATGTTGGAGGTGCCGAAGCCGGACAGACGGCTCAGGCCATAACCGGCGCCGGGCTTGGCCAGGTTGCCGGTGAGGATGGTGACGGCGCAGGTGGAGGTGGCCATGGCGTGGCCGTTGGCGTAGTGGCCGAAACCGAAACCGGTGAGCAGGACGGTGGGACCGTCGTTGATGATGTCGGCCAGCTTGACGATATCCTCGACGGTCATGTCGCAAACCTCGGCGGTGTGCTCCAGGGTCCACTCCTGGACGCTGCGGCGCAGCAGCTCGCAGACGGTGGTGACCTCGATGCCGTTCACCGTGTAGGTGCCGAAGAGCGCGGGATCGGTGGCCTCATCGGCGGGAACGCAGCGACCCTGTGCTTCGTCCCAGACGGCGTACTCCTGGTCGTGGCGCTCGGCCTTGGAAGCGGAGGACGGAGCGACTTCGAAACCGGCGTCGATGGAGCGCAGGTACTTGCCGTTGTCGGCGCGCACCAGGAAAGGAGCGTCTGAATTGCTCTTGAGGAAGGGCTTGTCGATCAGGTCGTTGTCGAAGTAGTAGCGGCAGATGCCCAGAGCCAGGGCGGTGTCGCTGGCAGGGCGGAGCTTGAAGTGGTTCTTGGCCTTGGCGGCGGTGGCGGAGTAGCGGGGGTCGACCACGGAAAGGATGGTGCCCTTCTCGATGGCGTTGGCGATGTAGCGCCACACGTGCGGGTAGCACTCGGCCAGGTTGGTGCCCCAGCAGACGAAGTTCTTGGTCTCGCCCTCGACAGCACTCATGGACGGGCCGATACCGTTGGCACCGATGGCCTGCGGGGTGACGTACATGTTGGACCAGTCGGCACCGGTGGCCAGGGATGACATACCCATGAACCAGGCCAGACGGCCCCAGCACAGGCCGGTCTCACCGTTGACGCTGGCGTGGTTGCCAAAGGTGGTCCAGTTGGCGATGGAGTCCTTGCCAAAGGCCTCGGTGTAACCCTTCCACTTGCTGCTGATCTCCTGGATGGCCTCGTCCCAGGTGATCTGCTCCCACTGGCCGGCACCGCGCTCGGTGCCATCGACGCGACGCATGGGATGCAAGATGCGGCCGGGATCGTACTCACGGCCAAGGTTGCTCAGACCCCTCAGACACGCACGGGAGCGGCCACGATCGGGCAGGTCCTTGGTGTCCTCCAGGATGCGCGGCGCCACATAGGCGATGTTGCCGTCACGCACATGCAGGTCGAAGGTGCAACCACCATCGCCGCAGTTACAGCGGCAGAACGAGGTGCCCATTTCCTCCTGGACGGCGGGGGCGGCCTGTGCGGACTCGGGATCGAAGGCCCCACCCAGCAGACCGGTCGTCGCACCAGCGGCGAGCGCGGCAGCAGAACCCTTGAGGAACGAACGCCTGCTGACCGTGCTGAAGGCATCGGTTCTTTCTTGCATACTCACTTCCCCTTTCTTCATGAGGACCATCCGGCGGTGAAGGTGCGGATAAGCCCTCTCCTCCATTCGGCCGGCTTGGGTAGCCGGCAGCGCGCATGATAGAGGGGTGTCGTATGGCCTGGGAATCCACCTGGGACGCATGTTCGTCATGCAGGAAATGCATAAGTGCCTTCACCTGCGATGATGCATTACCGTTGGGAGGTTTATCCAGGAAGTGGATGGGTGCGATGCACTCTGTGTATGCCTACAGCAGAGGACGCACGGCGAGCTCGCGGATGCGCAAGCCAGCGGGGGAATCCTCGACCACGCGCAGCGAGATGCCGCAGCGTGCCTGGGGCAGGGCGTTGGTGATGATGGGCGCCAGAGCGGGGTCCGCTTCGAGGCAGGTCTCCGGAGAAATCACCGATGCCATGGTCAGGCGATAAGCCCGCGCAGGGGCGTCCGCGGCTTCGAGCGCGGCGGCCGCAGCGATCGCATCCCGGCCGAAGAGGAGCAGCGTCTTGAAGAAGAAATCGTCGTCATCGAAGCGGCCGGTGGGGTCGAGGTCGCAGCGCCCACTCGGCGCACGGTACGGCAGGTTCTGCAGGTTGATCTGGCTCGTGAACTTGTTCTCCAGTGAGCAGTAGTGGACGCCCATGCGCAGGCCCGCCTCTTGGGCGAAACGCAGCAGGTCCAGGCAGACGGACTCGCTGCCATCAATGGGCAGGCCACCGGCGTATTCGTAGTGGTAGGGGATGCGGAACGGCGGATTCTTGACCTCGAAACCGCGGCGGGCGAACTCATCCCAGTTATGCAGGGGGAAACAGAGCTCCAGCAGGTTGATGCCATCGCATCCAGCGCCGTCGAGGCCCAGCAACAGCTGTTGCATACCCTCGAGGTCGCCGGGCATGACGGGCATCTCTACCATGACGTGGGGGATGCAGCGCTTGGCCTGCTCGATGCGGCGGATGATATCGGCATCGTTGGAGTCCTCGAAACCGGGATCGCGCTTCACGCTGAAGCGGATCTCCTTGAGCCCGGCGGCGGCCAAACGCTCGAGCAACTCCGGAGTGGCCAGATCGCCGTTCGTGTAGAGCCTCGTGTATGCCCTGGGGTAGAGTTCCCCCGCATGTTGGAAGAAGTCCACCGCCTGCTCCGGGAAGAGCAGCGGTTCGCCACCGGTCAGGGCGATGTCGCGCAGCTGTTCCCCGTTGGCGTGGCGCTTATCCAATTCCCCTATCAGGTCGTGGCACTTATCCAGGTATTCGTGGTAGTGGCGCTGGTTGGGATTGAAGCAGAAGAAGCAATCGCGGTTGCACGCCACGCTCAGATAGAACGTGGTGGTGCCAACGCCCCGCGCGCAGGTCTCGCAGGCGGGGGAGAGCCAGCCGCGGCACACGCTGCGCTCGTCATTGCGGACCCGGGCACCGCAGCCCGCCGCGCCGGCGGTGCGGATGAAGTTGAGCAGGGGCGAGTCCGGGGACGCCGCGGCAACGGTCACGCCCATCGCCCTGATCTGTTGGATCAGATCATCGGATATGTCGTTGTAGAGGGCGATGCGCTCCTGTAGCCCCACGACCGGCAGCCTCCCTTCCATCCTGCCCGCTCCTGCATTCGTTGGCATTGTAGGTGATGCGACTGACGTTGTGAAATGCGGGGGCTGAATATCGGTCATGCATCGATTGCATATCGGATGCTGCGACATGTGGATCATGCATGACTTGTACTATACTTGACTCAACACACTGCGCCTTGGATAGTTTCGTCATTCATGGGGGGATTATGGAACTCAAGACACTGCGCTGCTTCTTGGAGATCGCCAACGAGCGCAGCATTTCACGCGCCGCGAAGAAACTGGGTATCTCGCAGCCCACCCTGTCCAGGCAGCTCTCAGCGCTGGAGCAGGAGTTCGGGCACCAGCTCTATTCCCGCAACTACGAGGGCGTGCAGCTGACCGAGCATGGCATCGTCCTGCAACGTTACGCCCAGACCATCATCTCCCTGGTGGATAAGACCGAGCAGGAGATGAAGCTTCCCGCCAACAGCGTCGCGGGCACGGTGCGCATAGGCGCGGGT
>JAFRFV010000039.1 GCA_017434185.1 Coriobacteriales bacterium | reverse complement strand
GTTGGGGGTCTGCTCGCTCATGATCAGATGTCCTCCTGGGCGATGCGGGCGAGCACCGCGACCTTATCGCGAAGGGCATCGGCCTCTTCCAGCAGCAGGCCGGGGATCTCATGGGCACCCGCCGCGGTGGCGATGCTCACGGACGCGAGCCCGAAGGCACGCAGGATGGGACCCTGCTTGGTGTCGACGTGCTGCACGCGCACCAGCGGGATGATGCTGCGGCGACGGATGATGACGCCGTGCACCAGGTCGACCTCATCCTGGTTGACGGCGTAACGCCAACGGGAGAAGGCCAGGTTGGGGATGATGATGACCCGCAGCACCATGTAGGCGACGCAGAGCACGAGCACCACGACGAAGAGCAGCCAGGGCCATGCGCCCTGATAGCGAAGGGCGATGGCGGCGATAAGCGCAGCGATGATGAGGGTCAGGCTCAGAAGGCCCGAACCGATGAGGCTGCGGATGCGCCAGACACTCTTGACCTTGGGGTTGAGTCTTCCTTGAGGCAGTTCGCGCATGATGCGCTCCTTTCGTTCTATGCTTGCGCCATGGCCTGCTTCAGGGCCACGATGGCTTCACGGTACTGCGGGATGCCGGTACCCAGGATCTGGGTCGCCAGGATGGCGGCGTTCTTGGCACCGCCTATCGCGACGGTCGCCACCGGAACGCCGGTGGGCATCTGCACCATGGAGAGCAGGGAGTCCAAGCCGCCCAGATCGCTGGTCTTCATGGGAACGGCGATCACGGGAAGCGGGGTGAACGCGGCGACGACACCGCCCAGATGGGCGGCCTTGCCCGCTGCGGCGATGATCACCTTGATGCCACGGTCGGCAGCGCTCTCGCTCCATTCGTGCACCTTGGCGGGGTTGCGGTGGGCGCTGGCGATGATGGTCTCATAGGGCACGCCCAGCTCCTCGAGTTGCTTCTCACAGGCCTCCATCACCGGATAGTCCGACTTGGAACCCATGATGATGCCAACCAACGGCGTCGCTTCCATCTGCTCTCTCCCCTCTCTTCTCCACTATCAGAACACAGTATCAGAGCAGGCGGAAGCCCACCTGCTCTGATGATGAATCGTCATACGGGCTCGTGCGGGATCACGAATTCCCGCCTTCGCCACCTTCTCCGCCGCCGGAGTCTCCACCGCCGGTGTCTCCGCCTGAATCACCGCCACCGGTATCACCGCCGGAGTCT
The DNA here is from genome assembly GCA_017434185.1 of Coriobacteriales bacterium. GTDB lineage: Bacteria > Actinomycetota > Coriobacteriia > Coriobacteriales > RUG844 > RGIG2431. The sequence continues at coordinate 9,987 of JAFRFV010000039.1, read as the reverse complement.
CCACCGCCGGTGTCTCCGCCGGCAGCACCTCCACCGGTATCCCCGCCGGCATCACCGCCACCGGTGTTCCCGCCGTTGTCGCCGCCGGTGTCGCCACCGGAATCACCGCCGGAGTCACCGCCGGAATCACCGCCGCTGGGCTCCGTTCCGCCGCTGGGCGTCGTGTTGGTCTCCGGCTCGGTGGCATTCTCATCTTCCGTGGAAGAGGACTCCTCGTGACCGGGGATGGTACGGAAGGAGGACCTGAAGGTGTCCTTCCACAGCAGGTTGCCGTCAGAATCGTAGACGGAACGCCAGTTGGTGATGCTACCGCCGCTGCCGGAGTAGGTCCATGCACTGCAGGAACTGCTGACATCACGATGCGGGTTGGTACCCCAAATGCTGATCCACATGTTGTAGTGGTTGTAGCGGCAGGTGACCATGATGTAATGGTCGGTGTCGTTCTTGAAGACCAGGTTCAGGTTGGGCCAGGACACTGTGGCGTCACGACCCAGCGGGTAGTGGTCGATGTAATTGGAGTGGTTGTGACGTTCCACGATGGGCAGGCCGGCAAGGTACGCGGCGTTGAAGACACCGGTCGCCACGTTGCAGATGCCGCCGCCTTCCTCATCCACGTACTGGCCGTTCACGATGGCGCCTGCGGCCTTGAAGCCACGGGCATAGCCGCAGTAACCCACGACCTTGTTCCAATCCCAGTTCTCACCGGGGGCGATGATGGAGTAGTTGAGGAAGTCGAGAGCGCGCTCGATGTTGTACTCACGGTTGGTGCCACCACCGCTGCCATAGCTGATCTTGTAGGTGACGATCTCCTCCTTGATACCCATGGCCTCGGCGTCCGCCACGGTGACCTCGGGAAGGACCAGGCCTTCCGTCATCTCGATGCGACGCTCACCACCGGCACCACCGAACATGATCTCGCTCATCTGATCGCAGGCACCCTTGATATCGGGACCCTCACCTTCGGTTCCGCCCTTGATCTCGACGTAGCCGTTGGACACGTCGAAGTACGCATCCACCGCGCTGCCGTAGCCGGCATCGCCCATGGCCTCCTGGATCTCGCTTTCGGCGATGCGACGATCGATATAGGCGCTCATGACGGCTTCGTCGTCCTTGCCCTCCACCTTCACGGCGATCCAATTCTTGAAGTCATCGGCATCGAAGCTGTACTCCTCACCGTCGTAGGACAGGATGAAGGGCTCGGCGATACCGTCGTTGATGGTCTTGACGACCGCTTGGGCCTCATCATGGTCGATATCGATGGGATCGACGGTCATGGGAGCGGCGACACTGGGAGTGCCACCAGCCAGGAAGGCCTTGGACAGCGCCTTGGTCAGGCCGGCACGGTCGACCATCTCGCCATCACTGCCGGGGATAATCTCGAACGAGTCGGTCTCGGGGTTCAGGACAACGCTGAAGTTGGTCATGGGAAGGGCGACGGTCTGGTCGATGAGGTCGGCTGCGCTGTTGACACGTTCCTCATCGAAGGTGAGTTCGGGTGTGATATCGACACCGCCGAACCAAGCGCGGAAACGTTCGCCCAGGAAGACCTTCGCCTTATCGAGGAATCCCAGGTCATCGCCAGGGCGACCAACGTTCCAAGCAGCCTGAGCCATGGCGCGCGTGTCATAGCCCACTCCCAGGGACTTTGCGGTCACGTTCCATGCGATGCTCGCGCCTTCGCTGCTCTCCTTGACCACGGAGCTGTCATCGAGTTCATCGGCTTCAGTGTTCTCGCCGGCGGCCGCCGCAGCGGCGGCTTCCTCCTCCTTCATGGCGGCGATCTGGGCTTCCTGTTCGGCAAGCTCCTCTTCACTCAGATTACCATCAGCGGTAAGTGCTGCGGAGTTGTCCAAGCGCAGTTGCACTTCGGGGCTGGGGATGATGGAGACCTGCGTCTCTTCGATGCCGCGACCCACGGTGTTGTCGAGCAGGTTCATGGCCTCTTCCATCTTGAGACCACCCACAGCGACACCGTTCACGGTGACGCCCCTGTGGATGCGACCCGAGTTGAAACCGGCTTCGACGCCAACGGTGAGCAGCATCAGCGCGACGACGCCGATACCGATACCCGCCAGAACCCGCTTGCCGGCACCCGGCTTCCTGGGTTTGGCGGCCTTCTTCTGCTTGGCTGCAGCTTTGGCGTTGGCCTTCTGCGCCTTCTTGGCTTCCTCTTTGGCACGCCTGCCACGAAGGTTGGCTTGGGGTTCTTCGGCGGCGCGACGACCGCGCCCAGCTGCGGGCGCGGCCGCTGCGGCAGCGTTACGCTTGTCGCGACCGCTGGCCGGAGCCGCAGCGGCGTTGCGCTTACCGCGACCATTGGCAGGGGCAGCGGCGTTGCGCTTGCCGCGCACATTCGTCTGGGGTTCGGCAGCGGCGCGCCTGCTGCGTACATTCGCCGGGGCGGCGGCTGCGGGAGCAGCCTGACGCTGCGTACGGACCGGAGCCGCGGCACGGGGCATGAGCGCGGTCTGATCCTGGAAGATGGCGTCTTCGTCTTCCGGTGCTCCGAAGACGGCGTTCACCTTCCTGGCCGCCTGGGTTTCGCTGGACTTCGCGGGGCCGTCACCCAAGTACTCGCCCATGAGGGTATCCAGGTCGACGTCAGCAGGCGCAGTCGGCTGAACGGGCGCAGGGGCAGCCGCGGGCGCAGCTTCTATGCGGGCCGCAGGGGCAGTCGCGGGCGCAGGGGCAGGGGTTTGCGCGAAACGGTTCTCCAGCGCAGGCCCCTGCCCCGAGAGCCCGCTGTTGACGGCGGGCCTGGGTGCTGCAGCCTTGGGCGCGGGCGCCTGGGCGCGAGGCGGAGCCACCGGCTCATCGCGCATCCAGCTGGGAACATGGCTTGTATGGCCGCTGGGATCCAATCCCAGCTCGCGCAGGATGGCGTCCTCCTGGGCTTCCAGCGAGGGCGACAGTGAGGGTTCATTGTCCTTGTAAGGCAAGGTTCTTCTCCTCGATTCCAATCATTTCAGGGCACGACGAACACTGCGCCCTTCGAGCACATAATCGGAGTAATGATACTACAACCGAGGGTCGGATTCCCCGCCGTTCCGCAATGCGCACATCTTGAACAGTTGGAACACACGGTCCAAAGGGCTCACGGCGTTCCAGCGCGTTCGCACCGCGCAGTCCATGCCAGCCACATGCGCAGCACCATGAGCAACAGACCAGCGCCGATCAACGGAATCACGAAGGACATGCAGCGCGTGAGGATCACGGCGCTTCCCATGCTCCCTGCGGGATAGACACCGTTGAACATGAGCGTGAAGGCGCCTTCACTCGCTCCCGAAGCACCCGGCAGAGGAAGCCCGTTGACGCTGATGAACAGCAGTCCCTGAAGCAGAACCATGTCAACGGGGCCGATGGCGCCATATCCCAGTGCGCGATAACACAGGTATGTGATCGAGTGCATGGCGGTCAATTGCAACAGCGACACCAGCAGCATCCCGGGCAACACCCCTTTGTGTTTGCGCAACTCGACCGCTGCCACCCTGAAGCGCGCCACGAAGCGCAACACATGCCACCTGCAATCCGGCTTCTTGCGACGAAGACGCCCCAACCTGATCAGCATGCCGGCGATGCACTTGCTCGCACGCTGGCTGATCATGAGAGATACGATGCCCAGCAGCACCGCCGCATTCAGCACGAAACCGAGTAGGAAGAACGCCATCATCACGGGAGGCACGTCAAGCAGAGCGTTGAGCCGCAGCAGATTCCCAGCGCCCAACAATCCAAAGAACAGTGAAGCGCACTGGTATGACAGGAGGTCCAACAGCAGGGCGAAGGTGCCCGCCCCCAGACTCATGCCATCCTTGTGCATGAAGTAGAGTTGCCCTGGCTGCCCTCCGCTGGATGCAGGGGTGATCCCGCTGAAGAAATAGCCCGCGGTCGAATAGCTCAGCAGCTGTCGTATGCTGGGGCGATACCCCGCCAGACGCAATCCTGAACCGATGTTGCGCGCTTCACAACAATAGAAGACGGGCACGCATAGGAGCGCTGCCAGTATCCAACCACGTTTCGCATTGGCCACTGTGGCCAATGCCTGCCTCAAATCGAGCTGCTGGTCGATCACAACAAGAACCACGACCGCCATGCCCAGCATGAAGAGGATGCAGAGCAGCAGCTTCCACAGATCAAAGGGTTTCAAAGCGATACCCCTCCCATAGAAGATCGGGAAGCAGATGACGCAACGACTCGATGGTTCGAGCCGGTGCTTGGGGCACCCGCCCACGGCCATCATGCAAGCAGATCACCGCACCGGGGAAGATGCGCCGCCTCAAGCGCGCCTCGATCCGACGTGCACTCATGCTGGCCTGCCAGTCCTGCGCCATGACATCCCATTTCACAAGGGTGAGACCCCGCATGGCCACCTCATCATGGCTGAAAGCACGGGTACGGCCCCACGGTGGCCGATAGAAGCGCGGAGGCGGATACTCCCCGCCACTCGCCGCCGCTATCCCCGCGAGCGTGTCATCCAGATCACGTCCAAACTCCTCCCGTGACATGCGCCAGACGCTCTTACGGTGATCGTACGCGTGCACGCCCAACTCATGCCCTTCACTCAGCATCCGTTCGATGATCCGTGGGTTCTGGATCGAAGCCTCCCCCAGCACGAAGAAGGTGGCCTTCACGTCATGGAAGGCCAGCAGATCGAGCAGTTGCGGTGTGTAGAGCGCGCTTGGACCGTCATCGAATGTGAGGAAGAGGCGCTTATCCCCCGTATCCGTCATCTACACGGCCCTCGATCCATCCAGATAGCTCAGGGGATTGGCTTCCTCGAAACTCTCGCCCAACATGAACATGCGCTCACGCATCTGGGCGAGCAGCGACTCGTTGTGCACGAGGGCCATGAACTCGTAGTGTGAGAATCCCCGCAGATCATGCACCACGGTGCCTATGCCCCGCTCGCGGATGAAGCGCGCATTGCCCATCTCCTGTTCCAGCTTGGGATCGAGAGCGCAGATGGGCGTGCAGGACTTGATGGCCTCGAAGACGGTGATGCCACCGGGCTTGGTGACCACCAGCTTGGACTGTGCCATGAGTCGGGGGATATCATGTGTGAAGCCCAGCACCTGGATATTGCGATAACGCTTGCGCGCCCACTGTTCCATCTCATGGTTGGTGCCACAAACCAGCACCGCCTCGCAATCCGATGCTTCGAGAGCGTCCAGCAGCACCTCGCAACCCTGCAGCAAGCCCAAGCCACCTCCCATCACCAACACCTTGCGGCGTACGTCGGGCAGACCCACGCTCAGGGTGAAATCGCTGCTCACGGGCACACCGCACACATGGATATCGCTTGCGTCGACGCCGCACGCCTCGATCTGGCGTTTGGTCGACTCGTCACCTACGAAGTAGAGGTCCGCACGCTTGGCCATCCATTCCCTGTGGAAGGTGACATCGGTCACATAGATGAACAACGGTAGATCGCTTACGGAGGCGTGGCGCTTGGCAGCGGAAACATAGTGCGCGCAGAGCGGCGTGCTGGAGATGACCAGGTCCGGCTCGATGTCACGCAGCGTGCGCTTGAGCCGGTGCACCACCATGTTCTTGCAAGGCGCCATGTTCAGATGCCCCGCCATGAGATTCAAGCGGTTGTACAGACGTTGGCGACGACTCACCAGATGATTGAAGGTCCGGTACACGTAGGAACTGAATTCAGGCATGAACTCGTGCATGAAATCCATGACCACAACGTTGGCAGTCGGTTCATCCTGCAGGATCATCTCCCGCAGTGCCCGCGCGCAACTCATGTGTCCCATACCGAAGGTGCTGCTCAAGATCAGCACGGTGGGCGCGGTTCTCGATCGCACCATACCCGTGGAATCCTGGAATCGCTCCATCATGGCCTCTTCCCCGCCGCTCGTCTTCCCGCCGAAGGAGATGATACGTGCGTGCACAGATGGGCATGCATCCGCGTTGTCGCGCATTCGCGCTTCCGTTACGCAAGATTAAATGCTATGGAGGACTGTGGAGCGAAGCTGAAGTATCGTTAAGATTTGTGTATATCAGCGAACCGGGGGAGAATTCCTATCCGCTCACGACGATGTCAACGCGACGGTCGTGCGCATCGAGCGGCAAGTCACCCGGTTCCAGCAGGAAGGCGGAGCGCACAAGCCCCACGCTCCAACCGGGGAAAGTCGCCAGGAACCGATCGTAGAAACCGCCGCCATAACCCAAGCGGAAGCCGTCACGTGTGAACGCCAGACCCGGCACCAATGCGATACTCGCACTGTCGATATCCGCCGCATCCAGCAGCGGGCAACCGTCGACTCGCGGTTCGAGCACCCCCAGGGAGCTGCGTTCGAGCAGGCCCTCGTCCACGCGTCCGCCGGGAATCAGTCGCCACTCCAACTCCCGCGTACCCGCGATCACCCGCGGCAGCGCGACGCGATTCCCCCTTGCAAGGGCGGCTTCGACCAAGCCCGCGGTGGCGACCTCGTCCCCCACACCCAGGTAGCTGAGCACGAGCGTCGCCTCTTGCCACTGCGGCAGCTGCAGCACCTGCGCAGCGATGCGGGCGTCAGCATCCTCGCGTGCCGCGGCACCCATCTCACGGCGCTGTTGCAGGAAGCGCACTCGCAGTATGCGCTTATCCCCTGCTCTGTCCAGCACGTCCGCCATCGCCACCTCCTGTCGTACAGGCAGAGGATACCGCATCCACAGCAGCGTCGACAGTCCGCCGCGGGGTCATGTTATAATCGAGCGTCATGTTTCCTAGGAAAGAAGGGCCGCAGTGGATAAGGACAGCTTGAAGGGCCTGGAGCGCTTGAACCAGCTCGCGCTCACCCCGCAGCAAGTGGATGACACGTTGGCGTTCTTCCAGCTCCGCCAAGCGGAATGGGATGCGCTCGCCGGGATCGACACCAGCGATGTGGAGCGCATGGTGCACGTCGCCCCCATGGAGACCGTCGTGCGCGAGGACGTCGTGAGTGAGCCCTTCGACCGTGATGAACTCCTTGAGGGTGCGCCGGATGCCATGGATGGCTACTGGCAGGTTCCCTACGTCCTGGAGTGAGGTGACGACATGTATATCGCACTCGACGATCTCATCCTGACCAAGGACCTGCCCACCACCGGCGGTTCCCTCATGCTCAAGGGCTACTACAGCCCCTTCGATGCCGAAGTCGCGACCCGTCTGACCGGAGCCGGACACGAGATAACCTGCAAGGCCGCCGTGGGCGAGTTCGCCTGCGACCTGCTGGGTGAGACCAACTTCATGGGTCCGACCGTGGACGTCGACGGCAATCTGTGTGGCGGTGACATCATGGTGCTCATGAACAACGACGCGGAGGCCGTCGTGGGCCTGGACGTGAACGGCACGCCCCGCCGCAGCGCCGCGGTGAGCAACCACATCTGCCTCAAGACCAGCTACGGCATCGTGTCCCGCTACGGCACCATCCCCCTGGCCTGCTCCGGCGAGTCGGTCTACGTGACGGGCGTCACCTCCGCCACCTGCCAGGATGTGCTCGAGAGCATCGCCGGCCACGACCCCAAGGACGGCACCAGCCTGCCGCAGGAGCGCTGCGTGGCCGCAGCCACCCCGGGCGAGGTCCCCGCGACCGTGGGCGTATGCAGGAGCCTGGTGGAAGCCGCCGGCCCGGACGTGCAAGCGCGCATCCAGAAGGTGATCGCGAAGCTGGAGGCCCGCGGTGTGCGCGTGGAATGGGTGGACGACAGCATGCTGCTGGCCGCCAAGCCCGCGTGGAACATCCTGATGCCCGCGGAGCTGTGCAACAACGTGAGTCGCTATGACGGCGTCAAGTACGGCTACCGCTCCCAGGACTACGAGACCATCGACGAGCTGTACACCAACAGCCGCACCGAGGCCTTCGGTGACGTGCTCAAGACCGTGATCCTGTTTGGCAGCGACGTGCTGTTCACCCACAACTACCTGGCCAAGTACGATCGCGCCATGCGCATGCGCCGCTTGGTGGTCGAGCGCTTCCAGGAGCTCTTCGCGCAGTACGACGCGCTGCTCATGCCCGCTTGCAGCAAGCTCGCGTTCACGCCCGCCGACGTGGAGGCGGATAAGTTCATCGCCTTCCAGGAGAACCTGTTCACGGCCCCGGCGAGCATCAGCGGTCTGCCCGCTCTGGTCGCGATGGGCGTGCAGTTCATGGGCCCGCACGGCAGCGACGCCAACCTGCTGCGCCTTTCCGCTTCGCTGGGCGCCTGCGCTTGGAAGGAGGTCTAGCATGGCGAGCAACGAGATCATCATGGGCATGGCCGCCAGCACCCTGGGCACTCCCGTAGCGGACGCCAGCGACCTGACCCTTGGTCCCAGCGGGACCGCCTACGAGACCGTCATCGGTCTGGAGGTGCACGTCGAGCTGGCCACCAAATCCAAGCTCTTCTGCAGCTGCGCCAACGAGTCCGGCGCCGAGCAGAACACCCACGTCTGCCCCGCCTGCTGCGGTATGCCCGGCATGCTGCCCGTGACCAACAAACGCGTGGTCGAACTGGGCATGACCGCCGGTATGATGCTGCACTGCCACATCAACCGCACCACCACCTTCGACAAGAAGAGCTACTACTACCCCGACCTGCCCTGCAGCTACCAGGTGACCCAGTGGTTCGCACCCATCTGCGTCAACGGCAGCGTGCACATCGAGACCAGCAAGGGCGGCAAGGACATCCGCATCAAGCAGATCCACATGGAGGAGGACGCCGGTAAGCTGGTGCACAGCGCTTGGACCAACACCACCATGGTGGACTTCAATCGCACGAGCGTGCCGCTGTGCGAGATCGTGAGCCAGCCCGACATGCGCAGCGCGGAAGACGTGGTGGCCTACCTGGAGCGCCTGCGTGCACTGCTGCGCTTCGCCAAGGTGAGCGAGTGCCGTTTCGAACGCGGCACCATGCGTTGCGACGTGAACCTGAGCGTGCGTCCCGCCGGTAGCGACGCGCTGGGCGTGCGCACCGAGATGAAGAACATGAATTCGATAAGCGCCATCGAGCGCGCCATCGCCTACGAGGTCAAGCGCCACATCGACGCCATCGAGACCGGCAGCGAGGAGCTCGTGCAGGAGACACGCGGTTGGGATGACGAGAAGGGCGTGAGCTTCTCGATGCGCAACAAGGAGACGGCGGCCGACTACCGCTACTTCCCCGATCCCAACATCATGCCCGTCGTGATCGACGATGCCTGGTATGCGAGCGTCGAAGCCGCCCTGCCCGACTTCCCCGAGGTCGTGCGCGCCCGCTACATCGACGAGCTGGGCCTTTCCGAATACGATGCCGATATCCTGTCCGGCAGCCGTGCCTGCAGCGACGTCTTCAATGCCGCCTATGCGGTGTGCGGGCAGGCCAAGGAGACCGCCAACTGGATCATCTCCAACTGCCTGGGCTTCCTGAACAGGAAGCAGCTCACCGCCGACGAGCTCGACATCGACGGCACCGCGCTGGGCAAGCTGATCAAGCTCGTTGCCGACGGCACCGTGAGCAGCGCGAACGCCAAGCGCATCCTGGCGGCGCTCTTCGACGGCGAGACGGACCCGGAGGCCTATGCCAAGCGCAGCGGCCTCATCATCGGCGAGGGCGCGGATGACCTGGTCCCGGGTGTGATCGCCAAGGTGCTGGCCGCCAATGCCGCGGACGTGGAAGCCTACCGTGGTGGCCGCGAGAAGGCGCTGCAGCCGCTCATCGGCAAGTGCATGAAGGAGCTGCGCGGCAACTGCGATCCCAAGGCGCTGCGCCAGCAGATCATCGACGCGATCAACGCGGGATAAGCGCATGTCCGGCCAGGAACGCGACGATCAGGTACCACGCTCCAAACTGCGCACGATCGGTGCGTGGGTTGCGCTGTCCATCACGCTGCTGTTCCTGGCGCACGCCTGTCTGGGCACCCTCAGGCAGTTCTGGCCCAACATGCCCAGTTCACTGGAGTGGCTGGTCTGGGTGGGCGTGGGTCTCATCGGCCTGCATGTGATCATTGCCGCCGGCACCACCTATACGATGTGGATGGACACGGAGCGCCCGCCCAGCCAG
>JAFRFV010000038.1 GCA_017434185.1 Coriobacteriales bacterium | reverse complement strand
TGTCGATACGCAGACTCGTTCGACAGACTCGCGAGCCCCACTCTCGATTCTTGGCGCATATTCTTGGCGTGTCGGCGGTTTCGGCGCTCAAAAAGCTACACAGTTTACCCAGTGAGTAAACAATCGACCCCACGGAGCGCGAGGCACCAATTATTTACGCCAAGAATCGCGAGCGCCCTCCCAAGGAGTGTCCCCGATTGCGCAAAAACAGAACCGTCCCAGGTTGTGGCGGCGTCAGCTCAGAAGCCAGTGGCTGCCGTCGGGCATCTCGCGCGTGCTTCCATCGAAGCGCATGATGAAGCGCCCGCTGGGGTATTCCCTCAGCACGACCTCCTCGCGATAATCCGGGTCTTCGAGCCACTCCGCGAACACGAGCACGTCGCCCTCGCGGTAATCGAACGACTCGTGGTCGCCAATCTCGAAATCGGCCTGATCCGGCCAGAGCACCTGGAAGTCCCCGTATCCACCTTGGCGCAGCAGCGCGAGGGGCTTGACCGCCAGCTGCAGGTTGTAGCAGTTGCGCACGTTGGAAAGCGGCAGTTGGGCATGCAGCTGCGCAGCCGTCCCCTCCCCTTCCGGCGTCCACGCGTAGATGCGGATCTGACCCGCGGGGAAGTCAACCAGCAGCAGGTACAACACATCGTCGCAGCACACGGGCGTGCCAAAGTACTGCCCCGCCTGCGCGATGAGCGGCTCGAACACAGCTCCATCGGGATACGAGACGAACACGACGCGATTGCACTTGATCTCGCTGCCAGCCTCGAACAGCTCCTGCGCCTCGTACAGGTCGCCGCTCACGGGCGCGCCGCCCCAATACCAGCGCGCGCTGCCCTCGACCGGCGCGATCCAACCGATACCACCCGTCTCTATGCGCTTCAAGTCCATGTCGCTCGCCTTCCGCGTCGCTGCCTCTCCGCGCAAAGTATAGCTCACGCGCGGGACACCAACGCCTCCTGGTGGAATAGCGGTTTTGCGAACCATACAAAGCCGATATTCCACCAATCCCCCTTGACGCGCAGAGCTTATCCCCCTATTATTCGATTTAACACAATTGAATTTTGTTCAATCGAACACAAGGAGGAACGCAATGAGCATCTACGATATCCAGATCGATGCCATGGACGGCAGCCAGGTGAGCATGGCCGACTACAAGGGCAAGGTCCTGCTGGTTGTGAACACGGCGACGGGCTGCGGCTTCACCCCGCAGTACGACGAACTGCAGGCCTACTATGATGAGTTCAAGGACCGCGGCTTCGAGATCCTGGACTTCCCCTGCAATCAGTTCGCCAACCAGGCCCCCGGCGACGACGAAGAGATCCACGCCTTCTGCAAGGGCCGCTTCGGCATCACCTTCCCGCAGTTCCACAAGGTGGACGTGAACGGCCCCGACGCCGCTCCCCTGTTCCAGTGGCTCACCAGCAACACCACGTTCGAGGGCTTCGGCAAGGGCCCCAAGGCTCTCATGATGAACACCGTGGTCAAGAAGATGGATAAGGACTTCAAGAACAACGGTAACGTCAAGTGGAACTTCACCAAGTTCCTCATCGACCGCGAGGGCAACATCGTCGCCCGCTTCGAGCCCACCCACGACATGGCTGACGTCAAGGCGAAGATCGAGGCGTGCCTGTAATGAGCCCGCTCGCCACCGTGCCCGCCGCCACCGCCACCACCATGCCCGCCGCCACCACCGTGCACGCCGCCACGCCCTACGACGTGCTCAAGCTGGACAACCAGATCTGCTTCCCGCTCTACGCCGCGTCGCGCGAGGTCATCAAGCGCTACAAGCCGCATCTGGACGCGCTCGACCTGACCTACACGCAGTACATCGCCATGATGGTGTTGTGGGAGCAGCATGAGGTGAGCGCCCGTGACCTGGGACAACGCCTCTTCCTTGACTCCGGCACCCTCACGCCGGTGCTCAAGAGCCTCGAGGCCAAGGGCTACGTGACCCGCGAACGCAGCACCACCGACGAGCGCGTGCTCATGGTGGCGCTCACCCCCGCCGGCGAGGCGCTTCGCGACCGCGCGTTGCACGTGCCCGCCGCAGTGGGCACCTGCATAGAGCTGGAACCGCAGGAAGCGCTGCAACTCCACGCACTGCTGCACAAGCTGCTCGCCAACTTCGAATAGAAAGGATCAACCATGAGCAAGAACCTGGTCGCCTACTTCAGCGCCAGCGGCATCACCGGTCGCGTCGCCAAGACGCTGGCCAACGCCGCGGACGCCACCCTGTACGAGATCATGCCCGTCCCTCGCTACACCCGCGCGGACCTTGACTGGAGGAACCAGTCCAGCCGCAGCTCCGTCGAGATGGCGGATAAGGACTGCCGTCCCGCTATGGCCGACACCGACGCCCCCGTTGCCGACGCCGACGTGATCTTCATCGGCTTCCCCATCTGGTGGTATCGCGAGCCCAGCATCATCGACAGCTTCCTGGACGCCTACGACTTCACGGGCAAGACCATCGTTCCCTTCTTCACCAGCGGTGGCAGCCAGCTGGGCGAGGGCCAGGACCGCATCGCGAAGCTCGCCCCCGGCGCCAAGGTGCTGCCCGGCAAGAACCTGAACGGCATCCACCTGGAGCGCGGCCTGCGCAGCTGGGTCGAAAGCCTGGGTCTGTAACAGACGAGTATCCAAGAGCGCAGTATGGTTGTGCGGGGCAGTCCCGCGCACTATACTGCGCTCTGTTCATGTCCCGAGAGAGAGGATCCGCATGAGCCGTTCCAAGACCAGGCTCACCTGCATCATCGCATCGTTCGCCCTCATGCTGGCCGGCGCGCTCGCGCTTTCCGGCTGCGGCGACGCCGCGCCCGAGCCCGCACCCGAGCCCGAGCCCCTGCCCATGATCGACCCCGACCCCACGACCCCCGACAGCATCGACTACCTGGCACTCGTGAACAAGCAGAACCCCCTGCCCTCCGGCTGGGAGGAATCCATCCAGACCGTGACCGTCAAGAACTCGCTGGGCGACGACGTCGAGGTGGAAGCCAAGGCCTACGCCGCCTACCTTGAGCTCAAGGCCGACCTCGAGAAGGACGGCATCCACGTGGACCTGGATTCCGCGCGCCGCAGCGTGTCCGAGCAGCAGCGCATCTGGGATGAGTTCACCGTCACCTACGGCGAGGTCTACACCCGCACCTACGTCGCGGTGCCCGGATACTCCGAGCATCACACGGGTCTGGCGCTCGACCTGTACTTGAACATCGACGGCGAGGACGTCTACCTGAACGAGGACATGGTGGAGTATCCGGAGATCTGGGCGCAGATTCACAGCAAACTGGCTGATCACGGCTTCATCCTGCGCTACCTGGAGGGCAAGGAGGACATCACCAGCTACGGTTACGAGCCCTGGCACATCCGCTACGTCGACAGCCCCAAGATCGCGCACGAGATCATGGACCAGGGCATCACCCTCGAGGAATACCTGGGCGCGGCAATCCAGATGCCGGCCGCTGCATAATCACACCAAGGAGGCGCTTATCCCCCATGACTACAACACGATACGCACTCTGTAACTGCACTATCCTTGATGGCACCAAGGACATGCAGCCCCAACCCGACATGACCGTGCTGGTGGACGGCGAGACCATCGTCTCCATCCAGAGCGCGGCGATCCCGTTGCCCGACGGCTTCGAGGTCGTCGATCTGGACGGCGCGTTCCTGCTGCCCGGGCTCATCAACCTGCATTCGCACCATTTTGGCAGCGGCAAGCCCAGCAAGGTGCTGGGCGAGGGCAAGATCCAGGACCTGGTCATGCTGTTCTCCAAGACCGGCCTGGGGCGCAAGTACCTGCTCTCCGTCATGAAGAAGGCCGTGCACAACCACCTGCATTCCGGCGTGACCACCGTGCGCGGCGTGGGCGACTTCCGCTATGTGGACGTGGAGGTGCGCGACCTGATCAACGCCGGCAAGCTGGAGGGCCCGCGCATGTTCGTGAGCGGCCCTGCGCTCACCGTGGCGACCGGCCATGGCGATGGCACCTTCGCCGAGGTTGGGGATAAGCCCGCGGATTTCCGTGCGATGGTGCGCGATCGCGTGGCGCACAACGTCGACTTCATCAAGATCTGCACCACCGGCGGTGTCATGGACTCCAGCGTACCCGGCGAGGCGGGCCTGCCCAAGATGAGCGTGGAGCAGGCGCGTGCTTGCGTCAACGAGGCGCACAGGCTGGGCATGAAAGTGGCCTCGCACACCGAGGGCCCCGAGGGCTTGGAGGTCGACCTGATCGCCGGCGTCGATACCGTCGAGCATGGTTGCCCCATCCCGCCGGACATGGAGGCCCTCTACAAGCTCAAGGGCGTCTGCGCTGTCGCGACCGTGAGCGTGGCACTGCCCATGGCCAAGCTCGATCCGGAGGTCACCCATATGCCCGCGGTGACGCAGGTGAATTCCCAGCTGGTGGCCGACCGCATCATCCAGGGTGCCAAGGACGCCGTGCGCAAGCACATCCCGCTGGGTCTGGGTACCGATGCCGGCTGCCCCTTCGTGACCCAGTACGACATGTGGCGTGAGATCTACCACTTCTCCAAGCTGGTGGAGGTCTCCCCCGCCTTCGCGCTGCACACCGCAACGCTGGTGAACGCCCGCATCTTAGGGATCGACAAGCTCACCGGCAGCATCGAGGAAGGCAAGTGCGCCGACCTCATCGTGGTGGAGCGCGACCCGCTGGAGGACCTCACCGCGCTGCGCGACGTGAAGATGGTCATGGCGCGCGGCAATCTGATCCGCGAGCCGCACGTCGACCGCATGCCCGAGGTCGACGCCATTCTCGACACCCTGCTGTAGAACGAACACGACATAGTGCCGCAAGAAAGAACCGTCCCAGGTTGCGCGACCTGGGACGGTTCTTGTTTGCGCAAAGAGGGGCACTCCTTAGCACGCTGGGTGCTGTGCCGCTGCCGGATGGGGATGCGGACATTTTTTAAGAGACGGAGTTAGGCATCATGCCCTGTTCTTCCCTATACTCCGCTGGGCTCTTCCAGCCCAATGACTCCTTGATCCT
>JAFRFV010000037.1 GCA_017434185.1 Coriobacteriales bacterium | reverse complement strand
TGGCTCGGTCACCGGTCGCCGCACCCGCCGCGAGGAACGCCGCGGCGGCGGCACCGGCACGATCGCCCTCCTCGCTCACGAAGTCCACGAGGTCGTGGATATGCAGCACGTTGCCGCAGGCGAAGACGCCTGGCGCACTGGTTGCCAGGTTCTCGTCCACCACGGCACCGTTGCTCTTGCGATCCATCTTGATACCGGCGGCGCGGGTGAGTTCGTTCTCGGGCAACAG
This sequence comes from Coriobacteriales bacterium, assembly GCA_017434185.1. Taxonomy (GTDB): domain Bacteria; phylum Actinomycetota; class Coriobacteriia; order Coriobacteriales; family RUG844; genus RGIG2431. The sequence continues at coordinate 3,953 of JAFRFV010000037.1, read as the reverse complement.
TCCCTCGGAAAGCAGCAACGTGTCGCAGGGCACGAACTCCTCGGTACCGGGGCTGGGCTTCTTGGTCTTGGGATCGACCTGCGCCACGTCCACGCCCTCCAGGCGGGCACGGCCGTGAACAGCGGTGATGGTATGGGATAAGCGCAGCGGGATGCCGTAGTCGTCCAGGCACTGCACGATGTTGCGCTTGAGGCCGCCGCTGAAGTGGGAGCGGTTGAGCACCATCTTCACATGGGCGCCTTCGTAGGTGAGACGGCGGGCCATGATGAGTCCGATGTCGCCGGAGCCCAGCATGACGACCTCGCGACCGGGCAGCTTGCCGCGCAGGTTGGTGAACTGCTGGGCGGTGCCGGCGGTGTATATTCCGGCGGGACGGGAGCCGGCGATACCCAGCGCACCGCGGGTGCGCTCACGGGAGCCCATGGCCAGCACGATGGCACCGGCGTCGATGATCTGCAGGCCCTCGCTGGGGCTGACCGCGGTGATGAGGCGGTTCTCGTCGAAACCCAGCACGGTGGTCTCGAGCTGCACCTTGATGCCGCGCTCCGCAACACGGGCCGCCTCGCGCAGGGCGTATTCGGGTCCGGTGAGCTCCTCGTCGAAGCGATGCAGGCCGAAGCCGTTGTGGATGCACTGCTTGAGGATGCCACCGGTGGCACCTTCGCGCTCCAGGATCACGATGTCGCGCACGCCCGCATCGTATGCGGCACAGGCGGCGGCCATACCGGCGGCACCGCCACCGATCACGACCAGGTCATGATGGATGGGAGCGAGTTCGGGGGAATCCACGATCGTCTCGTTCATACGCAGTTCGCTCATGCTAGGCCTCCTTCCCGTCATCGCCGGGCATCACGACGTGCGGCAGGTCGCTCACGCAGCCGCGGTCACCCACGATGAACGTCGAGCCCACGGCACTCTTGCATACGCATGATTCGGGGATGCCGCGCTCCTGGGCGACCAGCTTGGCGGTGATGGGCAGGCAGAAACCGGCTTGGCAGCGGCCCATGCCCGCACGGGTACGCCACTTGATGGCATCGGTGGTGAGCGCCGGCACCGGCGAGCGCAGGGCAGCCACGATCTCGGCCTCGGTCACGGTCTCGCAGCGGCAGACCACGCGTCCCCAGGCGGGATCCTGGGCCACGAGTTCTGCCTGCTCGGCAGCGGAGAGACGGGAGAAGTGCGGCACCGCCTTGCGATACGGGTTCCAGTCGGGCTTCTCCGCCGCATCCAGACGGCTTGCGATGGTGAGCGCGTACTCGCGTGCGACAGCGGGAGCAGCGGTCAGACCCGGGGAATCGAAGCCACCGATGTTGAAGAAGCCGGGTGCGTCGGCGGGCTCACCCAGGATGAAGTCGGGATGCTCCAGGCAGCTGGAACGCACGCCGGCGAAGTTGGTGATGGCGCCCCAGGGCATGGCGGGCCAGGTCTTGTGGGCATCGGAGAGCACGCGGTCAAGGTCGGCACCCACGGTCTCGGTGTCGTCCAGATCCTCGCGACGCACGGCGTTGGGGCCAACGATCAGGTTGCCGCCGGTGGTGGGGCTCACGAGTACGCCTTTGCCGTTGGCCGTGGGCACCTGGAACATGGTGTGCGTGAACGCGCTGCCGAACTCGAGGTCGAAGAGTTCGTACTCGCCTGCACGCGGGGTGATGACGAAGCGCTCCTTGCTCACGAAGTCGTTCATCTGGCCACTGTGTGCGCCGGCCGCGTTGATGACCACGCGGGCTTCGATGGTCTCGGCTCCCGTGACCTCGCCGGTGGCAAGGTCCAGATGCTCGACGGAGAGCGCATAGTTGGCGGCATCGGCGACGAAGCCATTGCAGAACTCATCGCAGCCCGCGGCGAGCTTCTTGATGTCGACGACGCGGGTGAGCAGCGCGATCTCGACACCGTTCTGTACGGCATTCTCGGCGAAGGCGATGCAAGCGCCGTAGGGATTGGTGATGGCGCCGGTGGGCACCAGCAATGCTGCGACGGCATCCGGATTCAGATTGGGTTCGAGGGCGTGGAGCTCATCGCTCTCGATGATGCGCAGCTGCGGGACACCGTTCTCGATTCCACGCTCGAGCAACTTCTGCAAAGCGGGGCGTTCGTCATCGGCGAAAGCGACGATCATGCTGCCGTTGTTCTTGAAGCTGAAGCCCAGCTCGGCCGCGAGCTGGGGATACATGCGGGAACCTGCCACGTTGTAGCGCGCCTTGAGGGTGCCGGGCTCAGGGTCGTAACCACCATGGACGATGCCGCTGTTCGCGCGGGTGGCGCCCATGGCCACGTCCGTGCCCTGCTCGAGCAGCAGGACCTTGAGCTGGAAGCGGGAGAGCTCACGAGCACAGGCGGTACCGGCGATTCCAGCACCGATGATCACGACGTCATACATGTGGAAGGTATCCTTTCGATTGCGATAGTTGCAACCCAGAAGCATACCACAGTAAGCTGCGCTTATCCTCAATCCATACAAGACGGGGGCGGAGAGAAGAGTGATTCGCGGTTCCAGACACTACAATCTCGAATACAACAGCGGACAGGCGGAGCAGCCCGCCTTGGGCGAGATGATCAACGGCCAGGGCTTGGGCGCCGTCTCGCGCCTGCGCTACGGGATCTGCCGCATGAGCTTCAACGGCTGTGAGGTCATCGCGGTCCACAACGCGCTGGTGCACCTGGGCGAGCCGCAACCCTTGAAGGACATCGCCTTCTTCATGGAGCGCTTCCGCGTGCTGCTGGGTTTCTTCGGCTGCAACGTGTACAGGGTCGGGCGCGCCCTCGAGCACTACGGCGTGGCGTACGAGCGCACGAAGGATGTGGGGGACGCGGAGGCCTTCATCGTGAGCTTCTGGACGAAGCTCCCCCTTCTCTCACCCATCCACACCGTCTTCTGCGTGAGGACGCCCGATGGCATCAAGGTGTACAACCGCTACAACAACTTCTCGAGCATGAGTGTGTGCAAGAGCATGCAGGACGTGGCGGGGCGCCACCGCCCCCTGGCGGTGTACCGATTGAAGGAGCAGGAGAGCCCGTGCCCCGGATTCCTAGATGCCGCCTGCAGCGCGACGGAGCTCGGCACGCTTGATCTTGCCGCCGACCGTCTTGGGTAGCTCGTCAACGTACTCGACGATGCGCGGGTACTTGTAGGGCGCGGTCGTCTTCTTGACGTGGGTCTGCAGCTCCTTGGTGAGTTCGGGCGACGGCTCGAATCCCCTGGCGAGCACGATAGTGGCCTTCACCACGTTGCCGCGGATGGGGTCGGCCGCCGCGGTGACGGCGCATTCGACCACGGCGGGATGCTCGATCAGGGCGCTCTCGACCTCGAAGGGGCTGATGCGGTAGCCGCTGCACTTGATCACGTCGTCGTTGCGACCCACGAAGTAGTGGTAACCCTCGTTGTCACGCCACGCCACGTCATGCAGGTCGTAGTACTCGCCGCCAACGGCTTCCTGGGTGCGCTCCGGGTCGTGGTAGTAACCCACGAACAGACCCGGGGGATACGCGCTCTTGAGCCCGGTGACGCAGATGCTGCCTTCCTCGCCGTCGTCCACGGGGATGCCGTTCTCGTCGAGCAGCTTGATGTTGAGTAGCGGGCTGGGTTTGCCCATGCTGCCGGGCTTGGGCTCGATCCAGGGGAAGGTGGCCAGCAGGACCGGACCCTCGGTCTGGCCGAAGCCCTCGCGGATCTTCTTGCCGGTGAACTTCTCCCAGCGCAGTGTGACATCCGCGTTCAGGGGCTCGCCCGCGGTCGCGAAATTGGCGATGGAGCTCAGGTCGTAGGCGGCGACGTCCTCCTGCAGCATGAAGCGGTACAGGGTGGGAGGCGCGCAGAAGGTGGTGAGCTTGTAGTCCTGCATCTTCTGCAGCAGCTTTGAAGGGATGAACTTGTCCATGTCGTAGGCGAAGATGGTGGCGCCGCAAATCCACTGGCCGTAGATCTTGCCCCAACCGAACTTGGCCCAGCCGCTGTC
>JAFRFV010000036.1 GCA_017434185.1 Coriobacteriales bacterium | reverse complement strand
CCACCGGTACGCAGGAAGCCGTAGCCTTCGGGCATGATATCCAGAAGACCACTGATCTCGACGTAGCCCTCCTTCTTCAACTGGGCATCCAGGACGGCATCGACGAGTGCGTCCTTCTCGACGAAGGCGCTGTGGTCGAGCTCGAGCGTGACGACGATGTCACGCAGTTCGTCCTCGCCTATCTCCATGAGGGCCTCGCGCATGGCGGCGGGGGAATCGTACCCTCCCCTGCGCTTGCGACGACCGGCTTGCTGTTGTTGTTGCTGTTGGGCCTGGGCCTGATTGCCGGGCTTCTTCGCCTTGCCGTTCTTGGCGGCGTCGGTCTGAGCGGGCTTGGAGCCATCGGTCTGTTCCGAACGCGCCGGATTGCCGGCGTCCTGCTGGCCGCGACGCTTGCGGGAGCGTGCGGTGCGGGAACCCTTGCGCTCATCCTCGGCGGGAGTCTCCGCCAGCTCGGCCTCAGGAGCCTCGACCGGCTCAGCAGTGACTTCAGATTCAGGGGCGGGAGCCGGAGCGGGTTCAGGAGCGGCCACAGGGGCCTCGACTGCTGCGGCCGCAGGAGAAGGAGTCTCCGCGGAACGGTCCTCAAGCGGAGATTCCTTCTCCGAGAGGCCGCCTTCATCTGCAGCTGCCGGCTCCGGCAGGGGGTTCTTGCGTGGGCGGCCGCGCCTGCGCTTGGGCGCCTCAGCGGGCTGATCGGTCGAAGGGGTCTGCGCGGGCTCTGCGACGGGCGCGGGATCCTTCTCCTGCACCGCAGGGCTCGCGACGACATCCGCTTCGAGAGCTTCCGGAGCGGGCTGCTCGGCCTTCTTCGTGCGCGTCCTCCTGGTCTTCTTGGCGGGTGCCTCCGGAGCAGCCTCCACGGGAGCGGCGTCAGCGGGCTGCTCGGGAGAAGGGGTTTGCTCGGGGTCAGCAGCAGGCGCGGGCTCCTCGGCCTTCTTGGTCCTGGTCCGGCGCGTCTTCTTCGCCGGCGCTTCGACGGGAGCGGCCTCGACGACCGGGGCGGCATCCTCTTGGATGGGCGTCATCTCATCTGCCATGGGTGATACTTGCTTTCTCTTGTTGTGGGACTATGCGTTGGCCTTGACCTTCTCCCAGTCAGCCAGGAAGGATGCCAGACCGCGATCGGTGAGGGGATGCTCCACGCACTTCTTCAGGACGCCGTAGGGCACGGTGGCGATATCGGCACCCATGAGGGCGGCTTGGGCCACATGGTTCGCGGAGCGGACGGAGGCGGCGATGATCTCGACGGGATGGCCGTAATCATAATTGTTCACGGCCTCGACCACCTGGGCGAGCTGCGAGAGACCGTCCTCGGAGATATCGTCGAAGCGGCCCACGAAGGGACTGATGTAAGCGGCGCCGGCACGTGCGGCCATGATGGCCTGGGGTACGGTGAAGCACAGGGTCATGTTGACCTTGATGCCACGCTTGGCGAGTTCGCGGGTGGCAGCGAGGCCTTCGATCATGGTGGGGATCTTGACGACCACGTTGGGGGCGATGGCGGCCAGACGGATGCCATCGGCCACGATCTCGTCGCGGGTCATGCTCACGGATTCAGCGGAGACGGGCAGCTCGTAATCGCAGATCTCGCAGATACGGCCGATGTGCGCCTCGAAATCCTCCAGCTTGCCTCCGATGCGGCAATACAGCGAGGGATTGGTGGTCACACCACCCAGAACGCCCCAAGAGGCGACTTCCCTGATCTCATCGAGGTTGGCGGTATCCAGAAAGAACTTCACGATTTCCTCCTCATGACAGACCCCACGAGCACACTGCGCGCTATCCAGGATATGGGGTGCGGGAAAGGGATTGGCGAAGGGCCCCGCTGTTCGAACGGAGAGCCCTGCATCGACGATGCACGTTCACTATACCACGCTCCGAGCGGGAGACAACAGGGATACCCATCATATTTCCGTGGATAAGCGCTGCGAACCGCGATTCAGAACAGGGTCGCGTGCTCGTCGACACGTTCATCCAAGGCGAAATCGAGACAGTAGAGCGCCAGATCGAATGCTTGCGAGGAAGGGATCCTGCCTTGGCGTACCCGATCCCACCAGAGCGCATGGATGTGGATGGCCTGACGCT
>JAFRFV010000035.1 GCA_017434185.1 Coriobacteriales bacterium | reverse complement strand
GCCGCCGCTGCATCCAGCGCGGGTGGCGGTTCGAGCAGCCACAGCAGCGGCGGCGGCAGTGTCTCGCATCCCACCGTATCGAGCGGCGACGTGGATTGGTCGCTCTCCCGTGATGCCTTCATCGCGGAATGGGCACCGCGCATCAATTCCTATCTGGCCGGCTCGCCGCTTTCCGGTTACGGCTACAACTTCGCCTCCGCCGCATGGGACTACGGCGTCGACCCCCGCTGGTCGCCCGCCATCTCCTGCGTGGAGAGCGGCAAGGGCGAGCATTGCTTCCGCTCGCACAACGCATGGGGATGGGGCAGCAAGAGCTGGGACAGCTGGGAGGAAGCCATCGATGCGCACGTGAACGGCCTGCATCGCATCTACGGTGCCACCCTCACCTACAGCGGAGCACAGATGTACTGCCCCACCAACCCGGACGGCTGGTACGAGAAGGTGCTCAAGGAGATGAACAAGATCTAGCATGAGCGGCGATCTCGCCCGCCTGAGGGCCTTCATGAAGGATGGTGACGCCCAGACCCGCGGTATGGCGACTGTCGGCCTTGCCAAGGTATCCGCACCCGAAGCCGACGAGCTCCTGCTGGAGCTGCTCGCCGACCCCGACACCCGTGTCATCTGCGCTGCCGCCCAGTCGCTGGGCGAGCGCGGCGAGCGCAACGGTGCCCAGCCCGCCGTGGTCCAGGCCCTGGTGCAGCTCATGCAGCGCCCCGAGCAGGACGTGGTCTGCAGCGCCATCGTGGCGCTCGCGCTCATCCGCCCCATCCAGGCCTTCAATCCCATAGTGGTCGCGCTCTTCGACGCCCGCGACGAGGTGCGCCGCAATGCCGCGGCAGCCATCGGCCGCTTGGGTGACGTGCGCGCCCTGGAGCCCCTGCACGCCATCCTGGACGACTCCTACCACTGGGTGCGCAGCAACGCCGCACTTTCGCTGGCGGCCCTGCACCAGCCCGCGAGCGCGCCCCTGTTGGCGCAGCGTATGGCGGTGGAAACGGATGAGACCGTGCTCTCGAACCTGGTCATGGCGCTGCTCGCCTGCGATCCCGCGAGCCAGCCCGCCGCGTTGCAGCTCATGGCGGATCCCAACGCAGGGGATAAGCCCCGCATCGCCGCGTGTCTTGGCTTGGTCGAGGCTGCGCAGCGCGGCGACCTGCAGCAGGAAGCGGGGGAGCGCTTCGCCGCCCAGCTGCTGGAGTCGCTGGCGGATGCGAGCTGCCCCGACGAGCTGCGTGCCAGCTGCGCTTGGGCGCTGGGGCGCATGCCTGCTACCCCCGCCGCGCGAGCCGCACTCGAAGCTGCGCAGAACGACCCGTACCAGTGGGTTCGTGACTACGCCAGCGAATCGCTCGCGCTACTCGCGAGCGATTAGCCTCTGGATCCAGACCATCTCCAGCGTGTCGTAGACGTGCTCGTTGGGATGCCCGGTCTCGAAGTAGACGGAATCGTCGCCGCCCAGCATGCGCGTGATGAAGGCGCCCACGGCGCGGGAGCGCGACTCCCCACCGTAGCAGTGCACCAGGAGCGTGTCCACGTCGTCGCGCTTATCCCAAACGAAATCGATGATCCGGGCCGCCTGCTCGGGCGTGAACAGCACCGCGCCCTCCACGGGGCGCACGATGTCGTCGAAGAGCAACGTGAGCACGCCCTTGCAGCACGCGCTCTGGGTGAACTTGAAGCCAAAGCCTTGCGTGTGCGTGTCCTGGATCGAGATGACGGCGTACGTGTCGTCGCGCTGCGCGAACTCACGCTGCCCAGCGGGGTAGTAGTGATCCGTCACGTAGTCGAATGCGTCGAAGACCGACTTCACCAGCACGCGCTTCATGTGTGTTCCCGGTTCCGGCCGCGTCTACGCCTTGTTCTGCTGTTCGACCAGGCGACCGCTGCCATGGCGCTCGCGCAGCTTGGGCTTCTCGATCTTGCCCGTGGGGTTGCGCGGGATGTCCTCGAAGATCACCTTGCGGGGACGCTTGTAGCGCGGCAGCTTCATGCAGAAGCGGTTCACGTCGTCCTCGGTCAGCGTGTAGCCGTCCTTGACCTCGATGATCGCCAGCGTGGTCTCGCCCAGACGCGCGTCGGGCACGCCGATGACGGCGCAGTCCTTGATCGCGATGTTGCTGCGCAGGAAGTCTTCGATCTGCACGGGGTAGATGTTCTCGCCGCCCATGATGATGACGTCCTTCTTGCGGTCCACCAGATAGATGAAGCCGTCCGGGTCGACCTCGGCCATGTCGCCGGTGTAGAGCCAGCCGTCGCGCAGGACCTCGGCGGTGGCCTTGGGGTCGTTGTAGTAGCAGGTCATGAGGCCGCGGCCCTTCACGCACAGCTCGCCCACCTCGTGGCTGCCGGGGGTGACCAGGCTGCCGTCCTCCTTGCGCACCTGCGCCTCCCAGCCGTAGCCGGCCTTGCCGATGGCGCCCACGTGGTCGATGGTCTCGACGCCCAGGTGCACGCAGCCGGGGCCGGTGGACTCGGACAGGCCGTAGTTGGTGTCGTAGTCGTGGTGCGGGAAGCGTTCCTTCCAGCGCTGGATGAGGCAGTGGGGCACCGGCTGCGCGCCGATGTGCATCAGGCGCCACTGGTCGAGCGTGTACTCATCGATGTTCACGCGGCCGGAGTCGATGGCATCCAGGATGTCCTGCGCCCAGGGCACCAGCAGCCAGACGATCGTGCACTTCTCCTCGCTCACGGTCTGCAGGATCCACTCGGGGCGCACGCCGCGCAGGATGACGGCCTTGCTGCCGCTGCGCAGGCTGCCGAACCAGTGCATCTTGGCGCCGGTGTGGTACAGCGGCGGGATGAGCAGGAACACGTCGTCGTGGGTCTGGCCGTGATGGCGCTGCTCGGTCTTGGCGGCGGCCATCAGGCTCTCGTGGTTGTGCAGGATGGCCTTGGGGAAGCCGGTGGTGCCGCTGGAGAAGTACAGCGCGGCGTCATCCTGGTCCTTGATGCGGATGCCGGGCTCGCGCTCGCTGAAGTGCTGCACGCGGGCGTCGTAGCTGTCGGCGAAGGTGGGGCAGTCCTCGCCCACGAAGTAGCTGAGGCGGATGCGCGGCACGTCCTCGATGATGTCCTCGACGCGGCCGATGAACTCGGGACCGAAGATGAGGTAGTCGGCCTCGGCCAGCTCCAGGCAGTACTTGATCTCGTCGGCGGTGTAGCGGTAGTTGAGAGGCACCACCAGCGCACCGGTCTTGAGCGCGCCGAAGTAGATGGGCAGCCACTCCAGGCAGTTCATGAGCAGGATGGCGACCTTATCCCCACGCGCCACACCGTCGTTGATGAGCATGTGCGCGAAGCGGTTGGCCTTGTCGTTGAACTCGCGCCAGGTCATCTCCCTGCGATATCGCTTGGCCGGATTGGTCTCGACCAGCTCGTACTCGCGCCACGTGGTGCCGCGGTGCTCGCGGATCTCGGGATTGACCTCCACCAGCGCGACCTCGTCGCCGTAGAGACCTGCATTCATTACCAGCGAATCTGTGATGGGCATGTCGCGAACCTTCCTCTCGATTGCGTCCGTATATCATAGTGCAGATGAGCGCGTCGCGCGCGCGTGGAGTGGGGGAACGTCCCTGCTCACCCTTGAAACGGTCGCGCGGTCGGGTTTCGCGGATAACCGCTCGCCGTGCCGGTGGCCAGAAATCGCAGGCGCCTGCGAGGGATTGTTCTTGCCAGTCGTGTGCGCTGCGTGTATCATTCCCTCTGCTGCCGCAAATGGGGTGTTAGCTCAGCTGGTTAGAGCGCTGGCCTGTCAAGCCAGAGGTCGCGGGTTCAAGTCCCGTACATCCCGCCATCGTGCATCTTCCAAGCCGCCCGCGAGGCGGCTTTTCTCCTGCTTGGGGCGGAATTATCCACCACCAATCTAGATATTCAGTTTGGTGGTACCACCAGACTAGATATTCAGTTTGGTAGTGGGTCGCTCAAGTTCGAGGGGGCATTTTGACGTACCGCCAATCTAGATATTCAGTTTGGTGGTACCACCGTTCTAGATATCTAGTTTGGCGGTGTTTTTTCTGCGGCTATTTGCGCACATCCAAACCGGAAATCCGGTTTGGTAGTGCGCGGCGCGGCTGCCAGCGCGCACCCAACGTGTGCTCTCACCTTGGGTGGCGCTTATCCATTGCGGTTATATCGGAATAAAACCCACCACGATGCTCCACATTGTAGTATCATTCTAACGATATATCGCAAGGAGCGTGATGCAAGATGGCAGCAAACGACGAGGTACAAGGGGATAAGGGCTCGCGCACGGGACGCAAGGCGTTCCTGGCTCATGGTGACGTGCCGGTGGTCCTGCTGGGCCTTCTGTCGGAGCGTCCCATGCACGGCTACGACATGATCAAGTCGCTGGAGGAGCGCAGCGGCGGCCTGTACAAGCCGTCCGCGGGCGCCATCTATCCCACGCTGCAGATGCTGGAGGACCAAGAGCTCATCGAGGCGGTGCAGGAGGGGCGCAAGAAGACTTTCTACATCACCGACTTCGGCCGCGAGTACCTGGAGTCCCGCTCGCCGGACGACTCCTGGAAGGGCATGTTCGTGAGCGAGCCGGAGACCGAGACCATCATCGAGGTCGTGCCCGCGCCGGGCTACACCAACATCCTTGGCCCCGGCGGCAACCTGATCCCCGAGCCCAAGAGCACGCCCCAAGAGGATTACCGCCTCAAGATCAAGGACCTGTTCAAGCTCTTCTTCGAGGCTGTCAAGGCGGCTGCCGGCAGCAGCAGGATGGAGCACGAGTTGGATGCGTACATCGAGAAGACCCGGGCATGGCTCGAGGCCTTCATCGAGCAGGCGAATTCACGCAACCGACGTTGACCCGCGCGCCCGACAGGAGGGCCCCATGGAGATCTCCCGCCGCACAGATTACGCAATGCGCCTGCTGGCCGCCCTCGTTGCCGCGAAGGGGCGCACCGTCAGCGTGCGTGACATCGCCCAGAACCAGGAGGTTCCCTACGCGTTCGCCCGCAGCATCGAACATGCGCTGGCGCAGGCGGGCATCATCAGCACCTCGCGCGGTGCCAAGGGTGGCATGATCCTGGCCAAGCAGCCCAACGAGTTCACGCTGTTCGAGGTCGTGGAATGCGTGCAGGGTCCGGTGGGCATCAGCGTGTGCACGCGCGAGGAGGACTGGTGCGTTCGCGCGCCCAACTGTCGCTTCCATGGCATCTGGCAGGGTGCTGACCAGCTGCTTCGCGAATATCTCTCATCCATCACCTTCGCGCAGGCGCTGGGCCTCGAGCCCCGCACCGACCCGTGGGTGGGTAAGATAGGCGATTTCCCCATCATCTTCGATTCGGATAGGATGGCGTTGCTCGGTGCCTCCGATCCCGCCGCATCACAGGACAGCATTGGATAAGCGCTTCGATCCCTTCATCGCCAAAGTCTGGGAACAGGGCCGCGCCCTGTATCGCGACCTGCCCTGGCGCGACACCCGCGACCCCTATGCGATCCTGGTCTCCGAGGTCATGTTGCAGCAGACCCAGGTCGCGCGTGTGCTCAAGTACTGGCCGCGCTGGATGCAGGACTTCCCCACGGTTCAGGCGCTGGCTGCCGCTCCGCTCGAGCGCGTGCTCGAGCACTGGCAGGGGCTGGGATACAACCGGCGCGCCATCGCGCTGCAGCGTGCGGCACAGGTGGTCGTGAGCGCGCATGGTGGCGTGATGCCCCGTGATCACGACGCGCTGTTGGCGCTGCCCGGTGTGGGGCCGGCCACGGCGGCGGGCGTGCGCGTGTTCGCGTTCGGCGAGCCCGACATCTACCTGGAGACGAACGTGCGCAGCGTCTTCCTGCACGAGTTCTTCCCCGGGCAGGAGGGCATCGCGGACGCGCAGCTCATCCCGTTGGTGGAGGCGACCTGCGACCATGATGACCCGCGGAGCTGGGAGTACGCCCTGCTGGACTTTGGCGCTTATCTCAAGCAGACCATGCCCAACCCGTCGCGGGCGAGCAAGCATCACAGCAGGCAGAGCGCCTTCGAGGGATCGCGTCGGCAGAAGCGGGCGCGTCTGCTGCGCCTGGTGATGGGCGCGGGCGAGCAGGGCGCGAGCGAAGCGGAACTGCTGGATGCGATAAGCGCCGCGGAACTCGCGGACGGGCGGCCGGCGCTCACGACCGCGCTGCTCGTGTCGATCCTGGGCGACCTCGAAGCTGAGCGCTTCATCGTGCAGCGCGACGGCCGCTGGCGCATCTCCTAGATCGGGGCTGTTGAGGCAGAATCGGCCTGGACAAATCCCGCCACTTCCCTGTCATATCTGTCTCTCGTCTTCGCCTCCTGCTATCATGCAGGAGGCAAGCGGGATGCCAATGCTCGGCGGGCATCGGAAGAGGGGAGCGCACCGTGGGATACAAGACCTACAATTGCCCGGTCAACAAGCGTTGTGGGGCGTGTGAGTGGCTCAACGTCCCGTACCCCATCCAATTGCGCCGCAAGCAGGAATCCATCCAGGAGCTTCTTGGCAAGTACTGCCCCATCGAGCCCATCAAGGGTATGGCAGAGCCGCTGCATTTCCGCAACAAACTCATCTCACCGTACGCGCCCGGCAAGCGTGGCGGCGTGTTGTACGGCATGTACCAGAAGGGCACCCATCGCATCGTCCCGAGCAAGGGCTGCGTGGTGACCGACCCCGAATCCGAGCGCATCGTCGAAGCGATCGCGAACCTGGCGCCGCGCCTGCGCATCAGCCCCTACAACGAGGACAGCCACGAGGGCATCCTGCGCCACGCGGTGGTGCGCAGCAGTACCGCGACCGGCGAGATCATGGTGACCCTGGTGTGCACGAGCCTGCAGTTCCCCAACCAGCGCGTGTTCGTGCAGCGGTTGCTGGAGGCGTACCCGCGCATCAGCACCATCGTCGTGAACCTGAACACGCGCAACACGAATGCGGTCATGGGCACCCAGGAGAAAGTGCTGCACGGGCGCGGCTACATCGAAGAGGAGATCTGCGGCTGCCGATTCCGCATCTCGAGCCAGTCATTCCTGCAGACCAACCACGAGCAGACGCAGGTGCTCTACGACACCGCCATCGAGTACGCCCAACTGGGCAAACGCGATCTGGTGGTGGATGCGTACTGCGGCATCGGCACGATCGGTATCATCGCGGCGAGCCGTTGCATGAAGGTGATCGGCACCGAGGAGAAGAGCCGCGCTGTGAGTGACGCCCGCGTGAACGCTCGTCTGAATGGCGTGCGCAACGCCGAGTTCGTCGCGCAGGATGCCGCCAAGTTCATGCTGAATCTGGCCAAGGAAGGCCGCCGCATCGATGTGCTGTTCATGGATCCGCCGCGCGCGGGGGCGACTCCGGAGTTCCTGGCGGCGGTTGGTATGCTGCATCCTTCGCGCGTGGTCTATATCTCCTGTAATCCCAAGTCGTTGGAACGCGACCTGGTGACGCTCACCGGCAGTGGCTACAAGGTCAAGCGCATCTGCCCGGTGGATATGTTCCCGCACACGTCGCACGTCGAGACGGTCGCGCTGTTGACAAGGAATTCATGAAGGTCGGTTTCCCAGAGGTGGGAAGAACATGTGGCTGATCATGGCGGCTTCGTCCGCGCTGTTCGCAGGACTCACATCGATACTCGCCAAATGCGGTATCAAGAACACCGATTCCGACGTGGCGACCGCGCTGCGGACGATCGTGGTGCTCCTGTTCGCGTGGATTATGGTGTTCGTCGTCGGATCCGCCGGAACGATCACCGGGATATCGACGACGTCGGTCGTCTTCCTTGTCCTGTCCGGCCTCGCGACGGGTGCGTCATGGCTCTGTTATTTCAAGGCGTTGTCTGTTGGTGATGTAAACAAAGTCGTTCCCGTTGATAAATCGAGCACGGTGCTGACCGTGTTGCTCGCGATAATCCTCTTCAACGAGACCGACCATCTGGCGGTGAAGCTCATCGGAACGGCGCTTCTTGCGGTTGGCGTGCTCTTGATGATCGAGCGGAAGGAGACGGAAGCCAAGGAGACGAAGCGTTCCTGGCTCCCATACGCGATAGGTTCCGCGTTGTTCGCCGCGCTGACTGCCATTCTGGGGAAGGTCGGTATCACGGGTGTCGAGTCGAATCTGGGAACGGCGATCCGCACCGGAGTCGTCCTGGTCATGGCGTGGATGATCGTCTTCGTCAAGGGGAAGGGCAGCGAGCTGAGAAGGCTCGACAGGAAGGAGCTCGTTTTCATCGTCCTTTCCGGAATCGCCACCGGTGCCTCGTGGCTTTGCTATTATTACGCTATTCAGAACGGCGTCGTCAGCGTTGTCGTTCCGATCGATAAGCTCAGTATCGTCGCCTCGATCACCTTCTCCTATTTCGTATTTGGAGAGAAACTGAGCAGGAGATCGCTCGTTGGGTTGATCCTGATTGTCGTCGCCACGTTGGCGATGGCGATGTGAACGGATTGATCATCATGACATCGGTGACGGACTGATAAGGAGGCCAATCATGAAGAAGTCATCCGGACTGCTCATCCTGCTACCACTCATCCTGTCCATCTTCGTCGTCTCCTGCGCCCGAACCGTCCAGGAAACCACTGGCGCGGAGAACGCGTCCGGCACCGCGGACAACGCGATCAGCACCGCGGACAACACTGTGGTCGCCCCCGCCGACGCGGTCAATACGAAGCCGGACATCGATCTCATACGGGAGCAGCTCGACAGGGACTACTCGTTCACGATGTCGATGAGTTATGTCGACCTTGGCTTGCAGGGTATCGAGCAGAACATCTCGCAGGAGACGGCACGCGACGGGTCGTTCGTCTTCGAGACCAGTACCCACCAGTGGTGGCACCCTTCTGACTACGACAGCACCTCTGCCGCCATCTTCTACTACCGCTATGAGGGGGATGACTTCGTCTGCTACCAGCAGATCGATGGCAAGAGCACGCGGACGGCGATGACGGAGCCCCAGGTCGCTGACCTGAGGCGCTCCTACGAACAGATGCTGAGCGGCTCCGCACTCCTGCCCGACTATATCAGCGATTTCCACGAGACGACTCCCGCCGGTGCAGCGGGGGAGAGGACCTTCGAGTTCACCTTCGCGCTGGAGGATCTGCGCGGCGGTGCCACCCTTCTGACGGCACGCATCGACACCGTGGCCAGCATGTTCGGGAAGGATCTCTATTCAGTGCCCGGGATGAGTGTGCGCGGACTGCTCACCACGGACAGCAACCTTCGCCCGCTGTCCCTCTCCTATGATCTCTCCGAAGTAGGGGCGTATGCCCAGACCTCTCTGGTTTGGTCGGAAGAGCCGATGGATCTCATCTCCTTCGAGTACACATTCGATTTCGACCTCGCGGACCATATCGAGATTCCAGAGGTATTCGCTTTGGATGCTTCACTTCTCTGATCCTTGCAGCAAGGAGGTGCTGGCATGGAATTCGACTGGGTCGATGGCTTCGAACTGAGTGTTCGTATCGATGGCGATGCGGCCATCATCAGCGGCAACGCCGCCGGGCTGCGCTCGCTGGCGAAGCATCTCGACGCGCTCGCGAACCAGGATGGCTGCAGCCACTTCCACTTGGACAAACACAACTCGCTCGAAGACGGCTCAGCCGATCTCATCATCGAGAAGACGGAGTAGCGAAGGAGCGAACCCATTGGATAAGAACCTCTTCACCCAAGCCATGATCAAGTTCTTCGCGGGCTTGCTGGGAGTCGCAGCGCTTATCTTCCTACCTGCATGGACGCTCGACTACTGGCAGGGCTGGCTCCTGTTGGGCATCCTCTTCGTGCCCATGTTCGTCGCCGGCCTGGTGATGATGGCGCGCAGCCCGGAGCTGCTGCGCAAGCGCCTGAACGCCAAAGAGCAGGAAGGCGAACAGAGGCGGGTGATCGCACTCTCCGGCATCATGTTCCTCGCCGCCTTCGTCGTGGCGGGTCTCAACCATCGCTTCGAATGGATCGTCATGCCCACTTGGGCGATCTGGGTTGCAGCCGCCGTGTTCCTGTGCGCTTATCTCATATATGCCGAGGTGCTGCGCGAGAACGCCTACCTGTCCCGCACCATCGAGGTGCAGGAGGAGCAGGAGGTGATCGACACGGGGCTCTACGGCATCGTGCGTCACCCCATGTACTCCGCCACCGTGCTGCTGTTCCTCGCGATGCCGTTGGTGCTGGGTTCGCCCATCTCGTTTCTCATCATGCTCGCGTACATCCCCATCATCGTGATGCGCATACGCAACGAAGAAGAGGTCCTCTCGCGCGGGCTCAAGGGTTACTGGGAGTACTGCGAGCGCGTGAAGTACCGGCTGATCCCGTTCATCTGGTAGGATTCGCGCAAAGGAAGCAAGGGAAGGAGCCGTGATGGCCGAACAGGATCGTGGGGCGCTCATAGTCAAGACGAGCATCGTGGGTATCGTGACCAACGTGCTGCTGGCCGCATTCAAAGCCGCAGTAGGTCTGATCTCCAACTCCATCGCGGTGGTCCTGGACGCGGTCAACAACCTTTCCGACGCGCTGTCCTCCATCATCACCATCATCGGCACCAAGCTTGCCGCCAAGCTGCCCGACAAGAAGCACCCGCTGGGCTACGCGCGTGTGGAATACCTGACCGCCATGATTGTGGCCGCGATTGTGCTCTACGCCGGTATCACGTCGCTGGTGGAGTCCATCAAGAAGATCATCCACCCGCAGGAACCCAGCTACTCCATCGTGGCGCTGGTGATCATCGCGGTCGCCGTGGTGGTCAAGCTGCTGCTGGGCGCCTACGTGAAGCGCAAGGGCAGGGAAGCCAACTCCGCCGCGCTGGTCGCCTCCGGTTCCGACGCCAGCTTCGACGCGATCCTGTCGACCGGCGTTCTGGCCTGCGCCATTCTGTTCATGCTCACGGGCATCTCGCTTGAGGCGTACGTGGGCGTGCTCATCTCGGCCGTGATCATCAAGGCGGGTATCGAGATGATGATGGAGACCGTCGACGACATCCTGGGGCGCCGCGCCGACGCCGAGACCTCTTCGCGCATCAAGGCGATCCTGAATGAGGAGCCGCAGGTGCGCGGTGCCTACGACCTCATCATCAACAACTACGGCCCCAACAGGGACTACGCCAGCGTGCACCTGGAGCTGCCCGACACCATGGACGTGCGCGAGGTCGACGAGCTCACCCGCCGCGTGGAAGCGCGCGTGTACCAGGAGACCGGCGTCATCCTGACCGGCGTGGGCGTCTACTCCTACAACACGGCCAACGACGAGGCCGCCCAGCTGCGCAACGCCGTCCAGGAGCTGGTCATGTCCCACGACTGGGTGCTGCAGATGCACGGATTCTATGCGGATGTGGCCGCCAAGACCATGCGCTTGGATGCGGTCATGAGCTTCGACATCGACTCGCGCGAGGGCCTGGCCATCCTGTGCAAGGAGCTGCAGGAGGCATTCCCGGACTACGCCATCCAGGTGGTCCCGGACGTGGACGTTTCCGACTAGGGGCAGGCTATGGGCATGGACTTCGTCGAACTCCAAGCAGGGGATAAGCGCGGCATCGAGCGTATGGCACAGCTGGCCAGCGGCATCTGGCGCGAGCATTACACGCCCATCCTGGGTGTGGAGCAGCTCGACTACATGATCCCGCGCTTCCAGAGCGCGGAAGCCGTGGCCGAGCAGCTCGAGCAGGGCTATCAGTCTCGTTTCTGCTGCGTGGATGGCGAACCCGTGGGCTACATGGCCTTCTACCCGCATGAGGATCACATGTACCTGTCCAAGCTCTACCTGCGCAAGGACGCACGAGGGCATGGCTATTCGCACGAGATGCTGGCCCACGTGCGTGATGCCGCGCTCGAGGCGGGGCTGTGTGCGATCGAGCTCAACGTGAACCGCTTCAACGCCGGCTCCATCGCGGCTTACGATGCGCTGGGCTTCAAGCGCGTGCGTCAGGAGAAGATCGACATCGGCGGTGGCTTCTTCATGGACGACTACGTGTACCGCATCGACTTCCAAGGTGGCGGGGACGCATGAGCGTGGACTACTTCCGCTTTGGCAAGGGCACGCAGGACCTGGTGTTCGTCCAGGGTCTGAGCCTGTGGGACATCGATGCCGTCTCCGCTGCGGGCATGAAGCTCGCGTACCGCCGTTACGGCAAGCGCTTCCGCGTGCATGTTTTCGACCGCCCGGCGCAGCTGCCCGCCGACTGCAGCATCGAGTTCCTAGCGGACGACCTGGCCGCGCGCATGGCCCAGAAGGGCATCACGAATGCCTACTTGGTGGGCGTGAGCCAGGGCGGCATGATCGCGCAGTACCTGGCCCTCAAGCACCCTGATCTGGTGCGCAAGTTGCTGCTGGTGGTCACCTGCGCGCAGCCGGACGACGTCCTGCGCGGGGTCGTGGCGAATTGGCTCGAACTCGCCGCGAAGGGCGACCAGCGCGGCCTCGTGATGGACTTCATGCCGCGCGTCTACTCGAAGGCGTACATCAAGCGCAATGGCTGGATGCTGCCCTTCCTGGCACGCAAGAAGACCATGCCCATGGAGCGCTTCTCCACACTCACCCGTGCGCTGCTCACGCTCGATACGCTCGAGCAGCTTCCCGGTATTGCCTGCCCGGTGTATGCGCTGGGTGGCGCATGTGACGGCATCGTGAGTATCGAAGCGTTCCAGCGGATGGTGGGCGCCCTTGGCTGTGACAGCTATGTCTATCCCGATCTCGCCCACGGCATCTACGACGAAGCGCGCGACTTCCACGACCGCGTCCTCGCCTTCCTGGGGTGAGACCAGGCGGGGAGCGCAGTGCTTATCTACACAGCTGCAAAAGATAGCAGTTTTTCTGCCTTGAATCTTCAAATCAAGTGCAACGCAGTCTCGCGGTAGATCTCGAATGGGGTCTTCCATCCCAGGCGTTTGCGTGGCCTGTGGTTGAGTTCATCATACACCGCCTGTACCTCCGCGTCAGTGTGTGAGTCGATCTCCTTGCCCTTGGGGAAGTACTCACGCAGCAAGCCGTTGGTGTTCTCGTTCGTGCCCCTTTGCCAGGGGTGATGCGGCAAGGCGAAGTAGAACTCGACCTTGAGCTTCTTCGAGACCTCGGCATGTAGGGCGAACTCCTTGCCCCGGTCGAGGGTGATGGTCTGGATGACATGGCTCCTCATCGTCTTGACGATCAGGGCGCTCATCTGCTCCTTCCTCTTGTTGGGTGACTTGCCCCCGACCAAGTAGCCGCTCTTGCGGTCGACCATCGTGAGCAGGCACGCCCCTCCGCTCCTGCCCAAGACGGTGTCTCCCTCCCAATCCCCGATGCGGGAGCGTCCCTCCACCACAGCGGGACGCTCGTCGATGGAGTGGCTGATCTTGATCTTGCCCCTCAGTTCCTCCAGGTCGCGGTTCCTCCTTGGCTTGCCCTTGCGGCGCAACCTGCAGGATGCCTTCTTCATGCCGCCAAGCCAGTAGTCGAGCTTCCCGCGATGGACGGCGCGGTAGATCGTCGAGTCGCTCACGGGACTGCGCCCCAGCTCGAGGGCGAGACGACCCTCTATCTGCTCGGGGGACCACCTGTGGTCCAGGAGCTTCTCGCAGATCAGGTCTCGAAGAGCGGTGTCGACGGCAAGGATCCCCTCCCTGCGGCACGCCTTGCGACGTTTCCGATAGTTCTTCTGCGCCGTGCTGGCACGGTAGAAGGGCCGGTAGGAGGGGCTCAGAACGTTGCGGGCGAGTTCGCGCGAGATCGTCGACCTGTGTCTCCCGAGCATCGCCGCGATCTCCGCCGGTTTGTAGCCCTGACGGTTCAAAACCATT
>JAFRFV010000034.1 GCA_017434185.1 Coriobacteriales bacterium | reverse complement strand
TCATCGGTCATCTTCGTCACCCTCCGTCGAGATCTGCAGGATCTGATCGAGATGCCTCCCCTGCCCCACATCCGCGCCCACCACCTGCGCACGTACGCCGTAGTAATTGGAGAGGTTGTCCGGCGTGAGCACCTGGGATGGCGTCCCATGAAGATGCACGCGACCGCCATCCATGAGAGCGCAGAGCACCGGCACGCCGTTGCCTTCGAAGAAGAAGGCCTGGTTGGGCGAATGGGTAGCCATGAGCACGCCGACGCCCTGCTCGCGGACCAGGCGCACCACGGTTTCCATGAAGAAGAGCTCGTTCTTGAAGTCCAGATGGGCGGTGGGCTCGTCCATGAATATGAAGGGGGTCCGTTGCGCGAGGGCCCTGGCGAGCATGACCATCTGCATCTCGCCGCCGGAGAGCTGTGTGTAGGGACGATCCGCGAGGTGCGCGATGCCGCATTCGGCCAGCGCCGCCTCGACGAGTTCGCGGTCCTCATCCCCCGGCGAGCCCAGGAAGCTCTGATGGGCGGTACGCCCCATGAGCACGATGTCACGCACGCGGAATGGGAAGGCTCGTTCGTGGGCCTGGGGTACGTAGGCGCACTTGAGGGCGAGTTGAGCGGGCCTCAACCCACTCGCATCGCAACCGTCGATCAGGATGTGTCCGCCGTCGATGTGGTTCACACCCAGGATGCAATCGATGAGGGTGGACTTGCCGCAACCGTTCACGCCCATGAGGCAGGTCACGCTGCCGGCCCGCGCCTCCAAGGAGACCCCGTCGAGCACGGGGGTCCTGGCACCGGGATAGGTGAAGCGCAGGTCCCGCACCACCACGAAGGCTGCTTGCTCCCGCTGCTGGGCGGCTTTGGCATCCATGGTCACCATCACCAATCCCTGCCCTTCGTCTTCTTGAGCAGGTACACGAAGAACGGCGCGCCTATGAGCGCCGTGAGCACGCCAAGGGGAATCTCGCTGATGGTGAGACTGCGGCAGGCGAGGTCGATGAGTACCAGGAAGGCGCCGCCGATGCACGCGGAGAGCGGTATGAGCCTGCGATTGTCGCTGCCCACCAGCATGCGCCCGATGTGGGGGATGATGAGACCCACCCAGCCCACCACGCCGCTTATGCAGACGGCGCCTGCGCTGGCCAGCGTGGCGCCGGCGATCACGAGCACCTTGTCGCGCACGACATCGACGCCCATGGCACGCGCTTCCTTATCACCCATGGAAAGCACGTTGATGCGCCAGGACATGACGCACAGCAGGCAGAAGCCCAGGAAGATGGGGATGGCCGCCAGCAGCTGCTCCCAGCCCACGGATGCCATGCTGCCCATGAGCCAGTACACCAGATTGGGCAGCTGCGTGGAGGGGTCGGCGATGAATTTCATGAGAGAGATGAGCGCGGAGAACACGGACGATACGATGGTGCCGCCCAGGATGAGCATGATGGTGGGCGTACTGCGGTACACGCGCGCGATGAGATAGCTGCTCAGCACCGCGATGATGCCAAAGACGAACGCGAAGGGGTAGATGGCGGCTCCCACCGCGGAGAAGAACACGATGGCGACCGCGGCGCCAAAGCCCGCACCATTGGTGACACCCAGGATTCCCGAGCTCACCAGCGGGTTGCGGAAGACACCTTGGAAGGCGGCACCCGATGCGGCCAGCGCAGCGCCCACGATGGCAGCACCGATGGCACGTGGCAGACGGACGTTCACGACCAAGGTGTAGGCCGCCAAGCTGAGTTCAGGCGTCCCGGGTGCGAAGGGGGCGATACCGGGAAGGAACGGGTACAGGAGCGAGCTCAGCACCTGCACGAACGAGATGGGATAACGCCCCACGAACAGGGCGAGGCAGACCATGATGAGCGGCGAGGCGTAGCCCGCTATCAGGAGCAGGTCCTTCCCCTTGCGCATGGCTCAGATCGCCCCCAGCGTGCATGAGAATCCCTGCTGCTCCAAGCGCCGATGCAGGCAATTGCGGCAGCAGCGGCTGCGGTCGCTGCGCTCCTCGGGGTCGTTGTCGAGTTCGAAGTGCGGGCACAGCATCACCTGGCCGTCATCCGCGGACGCCATGGCGCCGCCATCGAGGGCATCCTTGTCAAGGGGATAAGCGATGCCCTCCTGCAGCCTGCAAGCGATGGTGAAGGACGCTCCCTGGTAGAGGGCCTTGATCTTCACATCCGTGATAAGGGGCGTGTCAGGCGGCAGGATGGAGCCATCCACATCCACCACGCGCACGGGACCTGCCAGCACGGTGGAGAGCCTGACCGTGACGTCCTGCGCCGTCATGAGCGCGGGGACGGATGCAGATGCGTCATGTTCGCTCTTGCGACCGCGGCCGCCACCGGAGCCATCGCCCCTGCCACGGCCACCACCTGAGCCATCGCCCTCGCCCTTGCTCCGCGGACCCCTCATCGCACTACCGGCGAGCAACTGCGTCAGGTCGCCGGTGCCACGAAAGCGTCCATCGGCCCCGGAGAGCCGCAAGCCCACCCCCGCAAGCGCGCCGACGACGCCCTGCCCATCACCGCCGTGCTCGCTCAGCGAAAGCCAGGGGATGCGGGCGGCAAGGTCGTAGGCGCTCCGCTTGCTGCAATACTCCACTTTGGCGCGCTGACCGAAGGCGATGAGCGCATCGATGGCGGCGGACACGTCCGGGGCATCGGCACTTCGCCGTGGGAACACGGCCAGCGCCAAGCCGGGGTCAGCGGTGGGAACGCACTCACGGGCCAGGACCTCGATGGCATGCGTTCGGAGGGCGTCGACCCGCCCGGAGGGAAGCGATGCCTCGAAGCACATGGAGGAGTTATGGGAGGTGTAGGGCACATCCTCCCTCAACAGCAGCTGGTGACGGGTGATGCCAAGACGCATGCGGCCGCCCATGGAAGGGACCGCCGAAGCGATGAGCTCCGCCACCTTGCCGGTCGACGTGCTCTTGGTCTCATCATCCGTATCATCAACGCACAGGATGATGGAGACGAACCCATCGTCTCCATCATCCGTCAAGCAGAGATCGCGTCTATCCACGTCCACTGGGAAATCACTTGCGCTTGCGCAGCACGAGGATCGCGATGCCCGCGACCACGGCGACCCCCAGAGCGATCCAGACCGCCATGGGGATGCTACCGGCGGTGCTGGCAGCGGGCTGCGCATCGGGCTCGGCAGCGGGCTGTGTGGCAGGAGCGGGTTCAGCGGGCGCACTGGCGGCGGTGCTGAAGCTGGAGCTGAAGCTCTTATCGCATACCGCACCGTTCTTGGCGGTGATGCCCTCGTCCACCACGATCACATAGGTGGTGCCGGGCTCAAGCGCTTCGAGCGGTGTGATGAAGATGTTGCGCTTGTTGTCGGGGTCGACCTGGGTGTCGACGACGCTCACCTCGGCCTTGACGGCAGTGCCGTCGGCCTTCTGCAGGTGGATCTTGCCGGTGTTGGTCTGGGCGACGTTACCCTCGGCCACGTTCTTGCTGAAGGTGACGGTTATCTTCTCGACGGAGGCGGCGTCCACGGTGGAGCCATCAGCGGGATCGGTGGACTGGAGCGTGGCCATCTTGTCCTCATCGCTCGATGTCGTGGCGGTCGTCGCGGCGCCACCGCCGCCACCATTGCCACCACCACCGCCGTTGCCGCCGCCACTACCATCGCCACCGGCGGCGAAAGCAGCACAGGGCAGTACGAACAACGACAGCGTCAGTGCCATGATCAACGTGTAGAACCATCTACGATTCATGATCCCTCCTTGGATCCACCCACTCGCCAGTCGTCCCGGCTGGCGAACCTGAATGCTATCATGGTACAGCAATACTACATCTTCGAGAATATTCTCTTACGGATACGAATCGGAATGCCATACGCCCACGTTGAATGACGACTCCGGAAGCGGACTGGGGGACCCACCGTCAAGGCGAGCCCCCCAGCCGGGAGAGAGATCGCTTGTGATCACTCCTGTGCCACAGCGGCTCCTTCCTGGACAGCAGCGTGATCGGCACGCAGCTTGGCCATGTAATCC
>JAFRFV010000033.1 GCA_017434185.1 Coriobacteriales bacterium | reverse complement strand
GAACACGTAGCGCGGCCCCTCGGGTACGGGCGCGGGTGCAGGCGCAGGCCCGCCCTGTGGCGCCTCACCACCATCTCCGCCACCGATCAGTCCGCAGCCCAACAGGAGGGCAGCGCTTATCAGCAGTATCAGCATCGTGGGGATTCTGTGGATGCTGCGGGTGGCCATGACTACCTCCTTCATTGATTCAACTGCGATTATAGCAGCCTGAGGGCTTGTGGGGCGATTGGCGGTGTGCGAGCCGCCTCCGCATGGGCTATCATTGAGGCGCCATCATTCCGAGCAAGGGAGCGAGCATGCGCACTGGCATCCTCATGATGAACACCGGTACCCCCAGCGAGCCCAGCGTCGAGGCCATCCGTCGCTACCTTGACGAGATGCTCTCCGACCCCGCGCTCATCTCAGCTCCGCCCTTCGTCTGGCGTCGCGTGCTCGATCACGTCATCCTGCCCAGCCGCCCCGCCAAGACCCTGCCGGAGTACCAGGCCATCTGGACGCCCAACGGCTCGCCTTTCATGATCGTCTCGAAGCGCCAGCGTGAGCTGCTGCAACGCGAGATGGACGCGCGCCTTGCCGGACAGGATCCGCTGGTGGTGCTGGCCATGCGCTACGGCGAACCCAGCATCATGGACGGGCTGCGCCGCATGCGTGACGAGGGCATCGAGCGCGTCGTGTTGCTGCCCCTGTATCCGCAGGAGGTGCGGGTCTGCGCCGGCACCTGCCTCAAACGCGCCCACGACTGTCTGGCCGAACTCGCGAAGGAAGGCTGGAAGCCCAAGGTGCACGATATCCGCTCCTTCTACCGCCAGCCCGCCTACAGGGAGGCGCTCGCGAAGTCGGTCGCCCGTTTCTGGAACGCCCCCGATCGGCCCGACGTGGCCCGTAGGCTGATCGTCTCCTTTCATTCGACGCCCATGAAGGACATCCTGGACGGCGACCCCTACAAGCACCAGAACGAATCGACCGCGGCCGACCTTGCTTCGCGCCTGGGCATCGATCCGCATGAGTATCTGGTCACCTACCAGTCCCGCTTCGACAATCGCAAGTGGTTGCAGCCCTTCACCGAGCATGTCCTGTACGAATGGGGACGCGAGGCACGCGAGAGCGGCCAGCCCATGCAGGTCTTCGCCATCTGCCCGGGTGTCGTCGCGGACAACCTGGAGACCCTGGTGGAGGTGTCGGTGCGCGCCAAGCGCTTCTTCCTCAACGAGGCTCCGCAGGGCAGCGACTTCACCTATGTGCCCGCTTTGAACAGTGATTCCGGTCTGACGAAAGCGCTCGCCGACGCCATCATGGCTGTTCTGGGATAAGCGCCGCATGAACGGGATAGGCGAAGCGGCTTCGATGTCCCATTAATGGGCCACGGGCACGCGGGCGCCTGTGCTACCCTGTTCCCACAAGGGAATGAACGAGAGGAAACGAGCATGAACGATATCAAGTGCCCCAACTGCGGTTTCGAGATCCAGCTGGATGAGAGCGATTACGCCGCACTCGCCAAGCAGGTGCGCGATGCGGAATTCCGCCGCGAGATCGCCGAGCGCGCCAGCCTGCTCGAGGCCGGTTACAGGAAGGACCTCGATCTGGAGCGCAGCCAGATGGCGAGTGCCAATAAGGACGCAATCGCCCAGAAGGACAGGCAGCTCGCGCAGCAGAGCGCGCAGCTCGCCAGCCAAGCGACGCAGATCAAGGCGCTGCAGGCGCAGATGGACACCCAGGCCAAGACACTGCAGGCACAGGCGGGCGCCCAGGTCGAGCTCGCGAGACGTCAGGCACAGGATGCCAGCCGCGATGAGATCGAAGGCTTGAAGCGCCAGGTTTCGCAGCTGCAGTTCCAAGTGCAGCAGCAGGGCAGCGACGCGAAGCGTGTGGAGGCGGAACATCGCAGCGAACTGCAGCAGATCAGGAGTGCGCATGCCCAGGAGCTCGAGGAGAAGCTCAAGGCCAAGGACGAGCTCATCGCCGACCGCGAGCGTGAGATCGATCGCGTGCGCGAGATGAAGGCGCGCTTGAACACCAAGCTGCTGGGCGAGAGCCTGGAGCAGCACTGCGAGAACGAATTCAACCGCCTGCGTGCCACCGCCTTCCGTGGTGCGTACTTCGAGAAGGACAACGACGCGAGCGGCGGCAGCAAGGGTGATTACATCTTCCGTGATTTCGACGAGGACGGAACCGAACTGGTCTCCATCATGTTCGAGATGAAGACCGAGCAGGACGATTCGATCCATCGCAAGAAGAACGAGGACCACTTCGCCAAGTTGGACAAGGACCGCAAGGAGAAGAAGTGCGAATACGCGGTGCTCGTCTCGACCCTCGAGCCCGACAGCGAACTCTACAACGATGGTATCGTGGACGTCTCGTACCGTTTCGAGAAGATGTATGTGATCCGCCCGCAATTCTTCATTCCCATGATCACGCTGCTGGGCAATGCCGCGCGCGCTTCCGCCATGTACAAGCGCGAACTCGCAACGGTGAGGCAGCAGAATCTGGACGTGAGCCGCTTCGAAGAGCAACTCGACGACTTCAAGGACAAGTTCGGTCGCAACTACCGCCTGGCGAGTGAGAAGTTCAAGAGGGCGATCGATGACATCGACAAAGCCATCGCGGCGTTGCAGAAGACCAAGGAGGAGCTCATCGGTTCCGAGAACAACCTGCGTCTGGCGAACGACAAGGCGGAGGCCCTCACCGTCAAGCGTCTCACCCGCGGCAATCCCACCATGGCCGCGGCTTTCGAGGACGCAGCCAAGGCTCGCGAACAGGATGACGAGCAGTGAGGGATGACCGCCTGCGGTGTGACTAGTCCGCCGCCAGCTCCTTCACCTGCGTGAAGATGGCGGCGCTCGCCTGTTTCGATTCGGGCGCGAAAGGCCACAGCGGATACACATGTCCCATGCCGGGTGCCACCACCATCTGGCACTCGACGCCGGCTTCCTGCAGCTTTTGGAACATGAGCTCGCCGTCCGGGTACAGGATGTCGGCGGTTCCGTAGTACAGGGTGATGGGCGGCAGGCCATCCACATCCGCGAAGAGCGGGCTGATGAGCGGGTCCTTGCTGTCGCGCCCATTCGCCCACAGGTCGCCCCATGCCTTGCAGGAGGGCTGGTGGAGCATGCAATCCTTGGGGTCGATATCCGGGATCAGCGGGTTGTCGAGCGCGAGGTCACAGACCGGCGCCAGCAGGATGGCGGCCGCGGGCTGCTCGATGCCTTTGGCGGCGAAGCGCTGCATCAGGTTCAGACTGATGCTGGCGCCCGCGGAATCGCCCATGAAGATGATGCGCTTATCCGGATGGAGTTCGCGATACTGCAGGTAGAAGTCCTCCAGGCAGTCGAGCGACTCCTGCGAATCATGGAAGGGTGCCTTCAGATAGACGGGAACGATCGCCGCGACCCCCGTGGCCTCGATGAGCTTGTCCAGGAAACGCCAGTGGAAGGGGTTGGGCTCCTTCACCCAGCCGCCGCCATGGTGGTAGAAGATGATGGTCTCGGCGTCGGAGCGTCCGTTGAGACGGAAGACCTTCATGCCGCTCATGCGCACGGAGTGGATGGTGCAGTGCATGCGCGGGCGGTGGGGGAGCTGGTATTCGGGCTCGCCCGCGCGCAGGGCGGCGCTGCCCCAGCGCTCGTATGCCTGCTCGTAGGAGACATGGCTCTTGGCATCCACGATGCGGATGAGAGCGGCAACCACCTTTGCGGTGAAGGAAGGACCCTGCGTCATCGTCATCCCCCTGATCGCGATGGACGGAAGTGCTTGGTAGGGGTGGAGGGATTCGAACCCTCAAACCTTTTGGGTGGAGGATTTTAAGTCCCCTGCGTTTGCCGTTTCGCCACACCCCCATCGATGCCTCCTCCATTCTAGAACACCCGCATACACGCGGCTCTCATGGGGTCGTGAACAGGTCCGTCGTGCCGGTGCGGGGTCGCGCGGCTTCCGCCTGGGTGGGGGATAAGCGCCGCGATAGTGGTATACTTGCCACATCGTTGGCGATCCAGCCGGGAGGTGCATCATGACCAAGTACGTCATCGCAGGTTTGGGGTCCGTGGGACGGGCGTTCATGCGTATCGCCAAGCAGGACGGGCTCTTCGACGACGGTGAGCTGTGGGGTATCGACTTCACCGACGGTGGTCGGGATGCCTGGCTCGCGCTGGGCGGTGCCCCGGAGCGCTTCATCCAGCAGGCCATCACCTGTGACGGCTTCCCTCAGCTGCTCGGCTTCCTGGAGGCCGGCGACTTCCTGTTCGACTTCTGTGCCGAGACCGCCAACGTTGACATCTACGAGTTCTGTCTGGCGCGCGACGTCCACTACCTGTGCACCTGCGACGATTCCTGGCCGGGCAACGACTCCATCACGAGCATGCATGCGCATTACGCGCGCTATCAGGAGCTGCGCGAGCCCGCTGCCGGCCATGCCAGTTCCGTCATACAGATAGGCATGAACCCGGGTATGGTGTCCGTCTTCGCCCGCCGCGCACTGCGCGACATCGTGGCGGCCCAGGAGACCGACTTCGTGCGCGAGCACGCCCAGGAGCTGCGCGAGCTGCTCGCTGCGGGCAGGGATGGCGAGGTCGCCCAGCTGCTGGGCGTGGAGAGGATCGAGATCAGCGACATCGACGTCACCGTGATCAACGACTGCATCGATCCCACCGCGGTCTACTCCACCTGGAACGTGGGCGCCTTCTGCATCGAATACCTCGAGCTGCCCTTCGTGAGTCTGGGCACGCATCTGGACGTCGACGCCATGGCGGGCGAACTCAAGATGTACGATAGCAACGATGGCTTCGCGGTCATGGGCAGCATGGTCGAACGCGAGACCCAGGCGCCCTTCGGCAGCTTCAGGGGCATGGTCATCTCGCACGAGGAGGTCATCAGCATGGGTGACTTCTTCAGCGTGCGTGATGACGCGGGCAAGCTGCTCTACAAGCCCAGCGTCTACTTCGTCTACAAGCCCAGCGATGCGGCTGCCGGTAGCGTGCATCTCATGGTCGCCCGCGGTGAGCGCATGCCCAACAAGACCATCCTCATCACCCGCGACCGCATGGCCTTCGGTGGTGAGGCGGTGGGCATCGTGCTGCGTGGCAGCGAGTTCCCCGATCGCTACGTTGGCAATTATCTGGATCTTGCCGACACGGTGGTGGACAATCCCACCATCATGCAGGTGGCGGCTCCTTCGTATGCCGCTTTCAAGTACATGAAGGCGCATCCCCGCGAGGGCCTGCTTTTCCCGGAGAACCTGGATCCCAACGAGATGATGGAATACGCGCTCCCGTACTTCAAGCGCTACGACTCGTTCAGCTTCTAGCGGGCTGCGTCCAGCGCCAAGCCGTCCAGGATATCGGACTCGGAAACGGTGAACGCACCCATCCCCAGCAGGACGAAGAGCACCTGCAGGATGAGCGTGCCCGCCACAATCACGCCGGCTCGATCGGGCTGCAAGCCCAGCACCTGCTCGCGTTCCGCCAAGGGCAGCGCCGCCAATCGCGCGCAGATCGCATCCAGCTGCTGCACGCTCATGACGCTGCCGTGCACACGCGCGCTGTCGTAGACCGCCATCTCCTCGCGGATGGCGATCAGGCTGGTGGCGGTTCCGGCGACGGCGATCACCTGCGCGGGCCGCTGGGGGAGTGCGCAGGTGAAGGGAGCGAAGCGATCCTGCACCTCACGGCGGGTGGCGTCCATCTGCGCCTCGCTGGGCGGGTCACTCTCCAGGAAGGCGTCGGTCATGCGGCGACAGCCCACATCGAAGGAATGCCTGCAGATGATGTGCGCATGGCCGTCCTCGATCGTGCCCAACACGACTTCGGTCGAACCGCCTCCCACATCGACCACGAGTATGGGGCCGCGCATGTTCGGGAAGGCGCTCGCGGCACCAAGGAACGACAGCCGCGCCTCCTCGTCACCGGGGATCACGTTCAGCTGGAAGCCCTCGGCGGCGAGCAGGTCTGCGAACTCATCGCTGTTGGATGCATCGCGTGAAGCGCTGGTGGCCACCAGGATGCGCTGGTCGATGGGCGCGAGGCGCTCCATCTCATGCTTGTATCCGCGCACCGCTCCGACCACGCGTTCCATGGCGGTGGGGGATAAGCGCCCGGTTTCCCGCAGCCCTTCTCCCAGATGTGTGATGATGGCTCGCTTGCAGAGCGTCGTCTCACGACCGCTGGGGTCGACGTCGCAGATGAGCAGCCTGGTGGTGACGGTCCCTATGTCGATGATGCCAAGACGCATGGAGCGCGGCCGCTCTAGTCCAGACCAAAGAGCTTGTCGAGGAACCTGGTGAGCCAGCTCTCGGGCGCTTCCACGCTGCCCGGTTCGACCTCGTCGGGCATCGCCCCATGAGCCGTGCTGGGATCCAGGGTCGTGACCTCGACCGACACCTCACCGGGCTGGGTCCAACCCAAGTCGGTGCGCGCCTGGTCCTCGACGCCTTCCACGGTGTTGAGCGCATCGACGTTGCCCTGCATCTCGTTGTTGCGTGCGGTGACGGCGTCGTATTCCGCCTGCAGCTGGTCGCGCTCACGCGTGGAGATGTAGTACTCCTTGGCTGCGGGGTAGATCATGATCAGAGCGAAGCCCAGGACTGCGACGATGCTTGCGAGGATGATCATGGCCTTGGGGAACCTGTGCTGGGGTTCGCGGGCGCGCTCGCTCGAGCGATCCGTGGGACGCTGGGTCGTGCGGGTGCTGTGTTGATTCTGTGACCAGGCCCACCTCCTTCGTGCACACCGGGGGACGTTTCTGCTGCTTTTGGCTACTGTGAAGGTGGCTATTCAGAAAGCCATAGGCGAGCATACCACATATGTTGTATGATTACCAATAACGACAAGAATGCGGTACCATACGCAAAGTCGAGCGTCCAGTGAATGGCACTGGCTGAACGAAGGGAACAAGAGCATGACCGAGAATGGAATCAGCAGGAGGAGCTTCATCGTTGGCGCAGCAGTGACCGCTGCCAGTGTCGCCACCATGGGCTTCGGCTTGGTTGGTTGTGGTAAGAAGGGTGGCGGCGGTGGCACGTACGGCAACCTCTGCACCGCACTTCAAACCGAGGCCGATGACATCGCCAAGTACAATGTTTATGCCGAAGTCGCGAGTGCGGAGGGATATGAGCAGGTCGAGCGTCTGTGCAAGGCCGTTGCTGCGGCTGAACAGGTGCACATGGGCCGTATCTTCACCTTCGCCTCCACCATGAACCCCAAGTGCGCGCTGCCCGAGGGGGCTGCTGCGACCGCCGGCGCGACCGATGCCAATCTGATGGCCGCCGTGGTCCAGGAGACCGAGGAATGCGGTGTCACCTATCCCGCCTATATCGCCGCCGCCAACGAGGAGGGCTATGCCGAGGTCGTGAGCCTGCTCGACCGCACCCGCAAGGCCGAGGGCTTCCATGCGCAACTCTTCTTCGATTGCTACAACAACCTGCAGCGCCTGGATGGTGCCACCTACTACGTGTGCCCCATCTGCGGTTTCGTGAGCAAGGGCGAGCTGGACGGCGCCTGCCCCATCTGCGATACCACCTTCAACGCTTTCCAGTCCTTCTAGGATCCAGCGTACAGCAGCAACATGGGAGGCCGCCCCGATTCGGGACGGCCTCCTTCTTTCATCCTGCCTCGAGTGCGGCTTCGAATCCGTCTCCCAGTGTTTCATGCCGAAAAATGACGGTGATTTGGGACTCGCCGCACCGTGTTGCCACAATCGTCCGCTTATTTGGGATTCTCTGCCCCGAGATGTCAGAAACATCCCAGGGTTTGGGGTTCTACTCCCCGAGATGCCAGAATCGTTCGATTATTTGGGTCCTTATCCCAAATAAGCGTGACTATTTGGCACGGAGCTTCATGGACTCCCAAATTAGCGTGACTTTTTGGCATGGAGCTCCGCGGATTCCCAAATAAGCGTCAGGAAATGGCACGACGCCGCCCGCAACGGCGCGCCACAGCCCGCGACGCCGCGCCGCAGCGCCTAGCGCAGGCGCTTGCTGAACTTGAAGTAGACGATCGAGATAGCGCAGGCGATAAGCGAGATCAGGAGCGGGATCCATATGGAGCCGATCCAGGGCAGGCCCTCGACGTTCATGCCGTAGAAGCTGAATATCATGGTGGGGATGCTCAGGACCAGAGTGATGACGGTCAATGTGCGCATCGTGATGTTCAGGTTGTTGCTGATCACGCTGCCGAAGGTCTCCATGATGCCGTTCAAGACCTGTGTCTCGACGCTGCACATCTCAGCCGCCTGGTTGAGTTCGATCACCACGTCCTCCAGCAGATCCTTGTCATCGTCATAGAGCTTGACCACACGTCCGGAACTGATGCGGCTCAAGGTCGCCTGCACGCCCTTCAGCGAGGTTGAGAAGTAGACCAACGATTTCTCGAAGCCCAGCATCTTGATGAGTTCGCTGTTCTCCATGGTCTCGCGCAGGTTGCGCTCACTCGCATCCATCTGGCGTTCGATGCTCTTGAGGTAGACCACGTAGCCGTGTGCCACATCCCACAGCATGCGCAGCAGCAGACGAGTACGCTGGCGGGTATCGGTGCGTTTGTCGGCCATGAACTTGGTCAGGATGTTGTTGGGCAGCACGCTCACCGTCACGATCAGGTCCTGCTCGTACAGGAAGACGAAGGACAGCGGGTGCGTGTCGTACTGGGTGATGCTCGCATCCTCCGCCTCGTCCTGGTCCATGACGAAGGGGCAGTCGACGATCACCAGGGTCTGGTGGGCGTCGTCATCGTAGTCCGTGTGGGAGGTCTCCTCGTCATCCAGGATGGCCTTGAGGAACTCGGGCACCACACTCAACTCGTTGCTGAGCCAGTCACGGTCCTCCTGTGTGGGCGCGACCACGTTGACCCAGCAGCCCGGACAGGGTTCCTGGACGATCGCGTTGCCTTCTGGCCCGGTGAGTAGGATCTCGATCATGACTCGTCTCCCCATCATGTCCGCACGGTGGTTCCCATACGGGGTCATTATAGCCCGACAGGGCGTTCCGGCGGCTACCACATATCCAACACACATAGTATAATGGCGCACGTTGTGCGCTCGCGCACGAGCCGTATCCGTATCTGCAGAAGGAAGAATCGTGAAGAAGATCATCAACAAGTACGTGGAGACGAACCTGGTGCTGCGCATCGTCATCGGTCTGGTCGTTGGTATCCTGCTGGCCCTGATCGCGCCCAGTTGGACCTTCGTTGCTATCTTCGGAACGTTGTTCGTGGGCGCCCTGAAGGCAATCGCCCCCATCCTGGTCTTCATCCTGGTGTGCGCGAGTCTGACCAATGCCAAGGTGGGCCACAAGAGCAACATGTCGCACGTGGTGCTGCTCTACATCCTGGGTACCGCCTGCGCCTCCTTCATGGCCGTGCTCGTGAGCTTCGCATTCCCCGTTGACATGGTCTTCTCCGGCACCGCCGACCTGTCCGATTTCACGCCTCCCTCCAGCATCGGTGTGGTGCTCACCAACCTGCTGGGCAATGTGGTGTCCAACCCCGTGGCCTCGCTGGCCAACGCCAACTACCTGGGCATCCTCTTCTGGGCTGTGATCCTGGGCCTGGCCAACCGCAAGTTCGCGACTGCGAGCTTCAAGGACGGCCTCAACATCGCCTCCCAGGCCTGCTCCACCGCCGTGCGTTGGATCATCCAGTTCGCTCCCTTCGGTATCATGGGCCTCATCTTCAGCGCTGTGAGCGAGAGCGGCCTGGCCATCTTCACCGACTACGGCAAGCTCGTGCTCGTGCTGGTCACCTGCATGCTGCTCATGTTCCTGGTGGTCAACCCGCTGATCGTCTTCCTCAACACCCACAAGAACCCGTACCCGCTGGTGTTCCGCTGCATCAAGGACTCCGCCATCACCGCCTTCTTCACCCGAAGCAGCGCCGCGAACATCCCCGTCAACATGCAGCTCTGCAAGGACCTTGGCCTCGACGAGGACAACTACTCCATCTCGATCCCGCTGGGCGCCACCATCAACATGGAGGGTGCCGCCATCACCATCGCTGTCATGACCCTGGCTGCCGTGCACACCCTTGGCGTGCCCGTCAATTTCGTCACCGCCCTGCTGCTCTCGCTGCTCGCCGCTGTGGGCGCCTGCGGTGCGAGCGGTGTGGCCGGTGGTTCGCTGCTGCTCATCCCCATGGCCTGCAGCCTCTTCGGCATCGGCAATGACATCGCCATGGGTGTCGTGGCCGTGGGCTTCATCATCGGCGTGATCCAGGACTCCTTCGAGACCGCCCTGAACTCGAGCACCGACGCTCTGTTCACCGCCACCGCGGAGTACTACAAGCAGCGCAAGGCCGAGCAGGCAGCCAAGAAGGCCGCCGCTGCCGGCGCTGACGCCCAGTAGGGGAGGACGCAGCGATGGAACTGCATGTGCCCCAGAGTGTGCCCGACCACAAGGAGGACCTGGCCTGGGTTGAGAGCTTCGCGAGCACCGTGCTCGAGGAAGCCGCCACGCTCGCTGCCGGTGTCGCCCACCAGCTGCAGCTGAGCGCCCCTGCCAATGGCGCGAAGCCCAAAGCCCGCATCGACGGCATGCCCCTGCAGCCCTGCCTCTCGATCGGCCCCCTGCGCATGGCGCTCTCCGAGACCGACTTCAATGCGCCCATGCTCTTCGATGACATGAAGTGGTACGCCTTCGAGAGCTATTGCAGCGCGAAGGACCTGGCCGCCCTCGATGCGCAGTGCGTGGCGGCCCTGCGCGAGGGTCTGTCCAAGGTGGGTTATGATCTGCGTTTCCTGTGCCGTTATTACAGCGAAGGATTCACGGACATGGAGGAGCGTCGCCAAGGGCGCGTGTTCTCCAATTCGCTGCCGATCGCCTCTATCGCGATCTTCCCGCTCTAGCTCAGGCGCTCCACGAAGAAATCCGCCATCGAGAGCAGCAGGTCGCGCTCGGGGCTGGCGGGCAGCACATCGACGATACCCTGCTTGGCCTGCGCGGTGATGCGCAGCGCGTACTCGTGCGCGTAGGCGAGCGAACCGGCTTTCTGCATGATCTCGACGGCGCGGTCCATGAGCACACGGTCGCTAGTGTGCGCCGCGAGGATGGCCACGAGCTCGTCGCGATCCTTGGGCTCGGAATTCTGGATGGCGTGCACGGCGATGAGCGTGCGCTTGCCTTCCGTGATGTCGCCGCGG
>JAFRFV010000032.1 GCA_017434185.1 Coriobacteriales bacterium | reverse complement strand
CGGCTGCCTTGCCAACGGGGGCCTTCATGCCCAGCAGCAGCGCAGCCACGAGCGCGGCCACCGTGAGCAGCGCGAGCAGCACGCGCACGATGCCCAAGCCAGCCGCCATCTGCGGCTTCACGAAAGCGAAGACCCACAGCGTGGCCAACGCGAACAGCGCCAACGCGGCGATCTGGAAGATCTTGCGCAGGCCCACCGCACGGGCACGCAGCTCGCTGTCGACCGGCGACTTCAGGATGATCCAGCCGGCGCCGGCGGCCAGGAACATGGCCAGGCCCAGCAGACCGCAGATGAGCGTGAAGGGCGTAATGAGCCCCAGCAGCGGGATGCCCGCGTAGTCGCCGTTGGCGGCAAGCGGCACGCCCGCGAACACATTACCCACGGCAACACCCAGCAGCAGCGCGGGCAGGGCGCTTCCCACGAAGAAGCCCCAATCCCAGACCTTGTGCAGGTCGCTGCTGTGATGCAGCTCGAGCGAGACGACGCGGATGATGAGTCCGAACAGCACCAGCATGATGGCCAGGTAGAAACCGCTGAAGGTGCAGGCGTACGCGGCCGGGAATGCGGCGAACAGAGCGCCGCCAGCCGTGAGCAACCAGACCTCGTTGCCGTCCCAAACAGGAGCGATGCTCGCACGGAGCAGCTCCGTCTCCCCTTCCGTCCTAGCGATGAAGGGCTACAGGCAGCCCACACCCCGGTCGAAGCCGTCCAGCACGAAGTACCCGGCGATGAGCAGGAAGATCAGGAAGAACCACAGGACAGCCAGGGCGCTCATCGTGCCACCTCCTCATCCTGCAGGTCATCGCCTGCGTCGTATTCCGCATCGAGGCCCGCCTCGACCGCCTCGGTGCCACCCACGGTGACCGCAGCGGTGGTCTTGACCGCGCTCATGATGCGGCCAAGCAGGGGCTTATCCCCATCCTCGAAGACTTCGGGGCCGGTGCGCACGATCTTGAGGAAGCTCTTGAACCACACCACGTAGATGAAGGTGTAGATGACCAGGAACAGCAGCAGCGTGATGATGAGCTGCCAGGGGTCGACCGCCTGCGACACGGCGTCGGCGGTCTTGAGTTCGCCGTAGACGATCCAAGGCTGGCGGCCCACCTCGGCGGTGAACCAGCCCAGTTCGATGGCCGCGATGGGCGCGATCGGGCCGACAACCATCAGCCAGCGGGCGCGCTTGGCCCACTTGCCGTCGCCCAGCTTGCCGCGCAGCTCCAAGAAGCCCAGCACGAGCACGAACAGGATGATGACGTAGAACGCGACCATCCCGTGATAGGTCTGGAAGAGGAAGTTGATCGCGGTGGGTCGCTCATCGGCGGGGAAGTCGTTGAGGCCGGGGTATTCCGCGTGGAAGTCCCAGTCGGCCAGGAACGAGGTACCGCCGGGGATGGAGATCGAGTGCGTGGTCTGGCCGTCCTCATCGACCCAGCCGAAGAACGAGAGCTCGACCGGGCCGGCCTCGTACTGACCCTCGATGGCGGCCAGCTTGGCGGGCTGGTAGTCGGCGACCTCGACCGCCTGCATATGCGCGGCGCTCATGAGCAGCACCGTCGAGATGGCGCCCACGATCAGGCCCACCTTGATGAAGCGGCCAGAAGCGTAGTCCGCGCGGTTCTTGATGCGGTAGTAGATGCCGATGGCCAGGCAGAACAGCGCACCCGTCACCAGCAGCGCCGTGATCACGTGGTAGTAGCGCACCAACGTGGAGTGGTTGAGTGCGGCGGCGAAGAAGCTGGTCATGACCGCCTTGCTGCCGGTGGCCGTCTCGACCACGGTGTAGCCGGCGGGGGTCTGCATCCACGAGCTGGCGATCAGGATCCACAGCGCGCTCAGGCAGGAACCGCCAAAGACGAGCCAAGAGCTGGCCATGTAGAACTTGGGGCTCACCTTCTTCG
>JAFRFV010000005.1 GCA_017434185.1 Coriobacteriales bacterium | reverse complement strand
CTGGTTCGCACCCGCAGTGAGCGGCTACGTGGGTGGCGATATCTGCGCCGACATCCTGGACTGCAACTTGCAGGCCGCGGATGGGAAACTGCGCTTGATGCTCGACCTGGGCACCAATGGCGAGATGGTCCTTGCGGGCGATGGACGCATGCTCGCCTGCGCCACCGCGGCAGGACCCGTCTTCGAGGGCGCCGGCATCGCCTACGGCCTGCCCGCCGTTCCGGGCGCCATCGCCCACGTCGCCTACGATGATGAAGACGGTGGCTTCACGATCGAGAGCATCGACGATGCACCTGCCTTCGGCATCTGCGGAAGCGGCGTCATCAGCGCCGTCGCGAGCCTGCGTGAAGCGGGGCTCCTTGCACCGAACGGCCGCATGCAGGGTGTCGCCGCGGCGAGCGGTCGCGTCTGCTTGACGCCCCAAGTCGCCTTCACGCAGAAGGACGTGCGCAACGTTCAGCTGGCCAAGGGCGCGATCGCCGCCGGCATCGAGGTGCTGCTGGCCGCCTATGGCGCCGAACCCGCAGACGTGGATGAGCTGCTCATCGCTGGTGGTTTCGGGCGGCATCTGGACATCGCGGCGGCGGTGAGCGCGGGGCTTATCCCCCGTGAACTCGCGGCCCGCACACGCGCCGTGGGCAACAGCGCTATCGAAGGAGCCAGCTCTCTGCTCCTTGGTGGTAGTGCAGCCCAGGAGGAGGCGCGCCGCGCCGCAGCCCAAGTGGAGTACATCGAGCTTTCAGGCAATCACGACTTCGACTCCCGCTTCATCCGCTGTCTCGACTTCCCGCTCTGAGCTATCTCAGTTTATACTGTGCATACGAGGAAAGGATGGTCAGTATGCAAGCCCTTATCTGCAAGATCTGTGACAGCAACCAACTCGTGGTGGATGGCGACTTCATGATCTGCCAACACTGCGGTACCCGCTACACGATGGAGACCGCCCGCAAGATGCTGGGCAGCGTGAAGGTGGAGGGTGTGGTGCAGACGCGCAGCGCCGACTTCGTCATCAAGGCCGGCGCGCTCGTGGGATACTCTGGTGAAAGCCGCGATGTCGTTGTGCCCGACGGTGTGGACGCCATCGGGTCGACTGCATTCGTGAACTCCCGCAACATCGCATCCGTGAAGCTGCCCAACAGCGTGACCAAGATCGAGGGCTCCGCCTTCTTGGAATGCTGGTCACTCTCGCGTATCAACCTCCCCAACGGCCTCAAGTCCATCGGGGACAGCGCGTTCCAGGGATGCAAATCGCTTGCCACGCTCACCATCCCCGGCACTGTGACGGAGATCGCGGAACGCGCGTTCCAGTGGTCGGGCATCAAGTCGCTCACCATCGCTCCCGGCGTCACCCGGATCCCCGCATATGCTTTCAGCGACATGAGGGAACTCACCGCTGTTTCGATTCCCGCGACCGTCACCTCGATCGGCGATAACGCTTTCTACCAGGATACCGCCCTCAAGGCCATCGTCATCCCCCAAAGCGTCACGGAGATCGGGAACTGCGTATTCTATGGTTGTACCGCGCTCACACAGGTGCAGCTCTCCAACGGGCTCAGGCAGATCGGCGCCGCTGCATTCTCTGGATGTAGTTCGCTCAGGGCGATCGCGATCCCCGCGACCGTGACCAAAGTCATGGACCGTGCTTTCTGGGAGTGCAGCTCACTCGGCCAGGTGACGCTGTACACGCCCACGAAGGACATCAGCGCCAACGCCTTCTCGAACACGCTCTTCGAGAAGCTGCAGCGTCAACGCCACGGCCTCTGCCAGCACTGTGGTGGCAAGTTCCAGGGCGTCGTGAAGAAGACCTGCACGCGCTGCGGCAAGCCCAAGGATTACTAGGAGCAGCGCAGGGGACGGGTCCGGTATGCAAGCGCTCATCTGCAAGGTCTGTGACAGCAACCATCTCGTGATGGATGGTGACATGCTGGTCTGCCAGCACTGTGGCACCCGCTACACACTCGAGACCGCCCGGAAGATGATGGGCACCGTCAAGGTGGAAGGTGTGGTGCAAACGCGTGGCGCCGACTTCGACATCAAAGCCGGCACGCTCATGGGCTACTCCGGAGCGAGTCGTGACGTGGTCGTACCCGACGGTGTGGATGCGATCGGACAGGGCGCGTTCAAAGGTGCCAACATCACATCCGTGACTCTGCCCAACAGTGTCACCAAGATCCTGAACGAAGCTTTCTCCGGCTGCACGGAACTCGCGCGGATCAATATCCCCCGTGGAGTCAAGAGCATCGCGTATCGCGCATTCGAGGACTGCACGGCGCTCACCGCCATCAGCCTTCCCGCGAACATCGATGGAATCGGCTACGGTGCATTCGAACGCAGCGGGATCAAATCGATCATCATCCCCCCTGGCACGACCCAGATTCCGAATGGCGCTTTCAGGAACATGAGCGCGCTCACCGCCGTTTCCATTCCCAACAGCGTCAGGATCATCGGAACGAACGCGTTCGAATTCTGCTCGTCGCTCAAATCCGTCGTCATTCCCTTTGGTGTCACGACGATCGGGAGTCATGCGTTCGATACATGCAGCTCACTCGAGCAAGTGCAGCTCCCCAACAGCCTCAAGGTGATCGATGACGCTGCATTCTGGGAATGCAGATCACTCAAGTCCATCGTGATTCCCGCGAGTGTCACCAAGATCGGATGTGCGTTCGGTCTCTGCACTTCACTCGAGCAGATCGTGCTGTACACGCCCACGCAGGACATCAGCCCCAATGCTTTCGAGGGCACGGCATATCAGAAGAACCAGACCCGGCTCCTGTGGCGACGCAAGGGACTCTGCCAGCACTGCGGCAGCTACTTCCGTGGCACGTTCACGAAAGTCTGCTGCAAGTGTGGCAAGCCCAAGGATTACTAGTGATCCAGGATGCTGGCG
>JAFRFV010000031.1 GCA_017434185.1 Coriobacteriales bacterium | reverse complement strand
GCGTAGCCTGGGCAACCTGCCCTCCGTCGAGGGCGGCAACTCCTTCGAGGGTCTGGACACCTTCAGTGATGGCACCAACACCGCCGCCGTCGAGCGCGAGCGTGGCAACTCCCGCGCCCGCATCATCTTCGATGACTTCGGCCTGGATGAAGCTGACGATGCGCCCGTGCAGGAGGAAACCCCCGTCGAGCCCCAGCGCGAACCCGGTCGCTTCACCCGCCGCGCCCGTGCCGCCGCTCCCGAAGCGGAGGCCGCTCCCAAGAAGAGCCTGCGCGATCGTCTGCCCAACGTGCCCAAGCCCAGCCTGCCCAAGTTCGGCAAGCGCAAGCAGCAGGAGGAGAGCACCGCTGCCTGGCTGGGTGTTGACGAGGACTTCAATCCCACCGATGCCGGTCGTGAGATCGGGTCCTGGGACAACTTCGATGACGGCTGGAAGGGCGGCGGCGCCATGGTTGGCGACGACTTCGACGACTTCGACGAGCTGCAGGATGCTCCCGCTGAGGACTTCGAGGAATACGATCCCACCAACGATTTCGCGCCTCTGAAGGAAGAGGAGCAGGAGGAGGTCCCCGAGGAGACCGCCATCCGTCGCGTCATCACCATGGTCGACGAGAACGACCTGCTCGACAAGGAGGTCTGGTTCGTGGCCCTGGGTGCCAGCAACGCCGACAACGCCGGCATGCGCGACTTCCTCAAGCGCCACGCCCGCGACCTCACCGGCGCGCTGGTGATCAACCTGCAGGCCGTTGGCGCCGGCGAGCTGTGCTATCTGGCTCGCGAGGGCATGCCCCTGCGTCCCGGCCGCAGCGATCATCGTCTGCAGGCCGCCGCGGCGCGTGCGGCCCACGCCATGGGCATCGACCTGGCGCAGGAGGATCTCACCTGGACCAACACCGCCGCCACGCCCCTGCTCAAGGCCGGCCATCGTGGTATCACTATCATGGGTTTCGATGACATCGCTCCCGTTGCATGGCGCAGCAAGTACGACAACATGTCCGTCATCAATGCCAAGACCATCGAGAACGTGGTCGAGATGGTCGCCCAGATGGTCAAGACGGTGTGAGGTCAGGTAACGATTATCAAATAGGTATGGATAAGTTCGAAATCATGCGTTGCACCTGCTCAGATTCGTGTATCATAGTCTCACCGAGTAAGCAGGCCGCTTGAGCCAACGAGCTCAAGGAAACCATCAACAGCAAGGAGGCGTCTGTATGGCAGCTATCGAGGGATATTGCATGAAGTGCAAGGCTAAGAGGGAGATCACCAAGCCCCAGCAGGTCATCACCAAGAATGGCCGCAACATGACCAAGGGCATCTGCCCCGTCTGCGGCACCACCATCTGCAAGATCGGCGCCAGCAAGAAGTAGCGCTTATCCGCAGCTGAAACGGATTCCAAGAACGAGGCGACACGGATGTGCCGCCTCGTTTATACTATAGAGGCTCGGCCTGCCCCGGTAGGCTTATGTTCGTGCGCGGAACGCGCTGTGTGTTGAGAGGGGATGCAACTTGAACATCATCGTCGTGGGTTGTGGACGCGTGGGGTCGCAATTGGCGGCGCTGCTCTCCGGCGTGGGGCACAACGTCACCGTGGTAGACAAGGACCCCAACTCCTTCAAGATGCTGGGCCGTGACTTCAACGGCCGTACCGTGCGTGGTCTGAGCTTCGATGAGAACGTCCTGCAGGAGGCCGGTATCCAGGACTGCGACGCTCTGGCCGCGGTGACCGACCTCGACACCAGCAACCTGATGACCGCCGAGGTGGCGCGCAAGCTCTACGGCGTTCCCCATGTGGTCGCGCGTCTGTACAACCCCCAGCGTGAGACCGCCTATCTGCAGCTGGGTCTCGATTACGTGTGCGGCACGACCCTGGTGGCCCAGGACATCTTCACCAAGATCCAGTCGGGCCGCGGACACAGGCTCGAGAGCTTCGGCGACTACGACGTGCTGCGCTTCTCGCTCAAGCTGGACGACGATGACGAGTTCAGCAGCATCATGGTCTCGGATCTGGAGCGCGGCCGCGAGGTGCGCATCTGCTGCTACGACCACAATGGCGAGAGCGGCATCCCCACGCCCGACACGGTGCTGCAGAACGGCGACCTGGTGGTCGCCGTGGTCAACGCCCACAAGATGAAGGACTTCGAGCGTTTCATCAGGAACTAGGAGGGGCGTCATGCACATCGTTATCTGTGGTGGTGGCAAGATAGGGGAGTACCTGGCGAAGCAGATGATGGCGCGCGGGCATGAGGTCGCCGTCATCGAGAAGGATCCCGATGTCGCCACCCACCTGGCCGAGGTCCTGCCCCGCAAGGCCTTCATCATCAACGGCGACGGTTGCGACTCCAGCTTCCAGGCGGATGCCGACGCCGCCTACGCTGATGTCTTCGTGGCCACCACCGGCCACGACGACGAGAACCTGGTGGCCTGCGAGATCGCCCGCACCGTCTTCAAGGTGCCGCGTGCCATCGCCCGCGTGAACAACCCCAAGAACATCCGCATCTTCAGTGCCTGCGGCATCGAACCCGTCAGTTCCACCACCATCATCTCGCAGGTGATCGAGGAGGAGGCCTTCGAGAGCGACGTGAAGACGCTGTCGTACCTGCGCCGCCACGACCTGGTCATGAGCGAGTTGACGTTGCCCACCAACAACCGCATCTTCCCGCGCAGCGGCCGCAAGCTGAGCGAGTTCGTGCTGCCCAAGAACGCCATGATCGTGGCCGTGGGCAGTGATGAGAGCATCGATACGGTGGATAAGGACACCGTGGTGTATCCGGGTGACACGTTGATCGCCTTCTCCCGCCAGAACGATGTCGAGACTCTGAAGCAGATGTTCAGGGTGCCTGTGGATCAGTGATACGAGAGGTCCGGCCATGAAGATGAAGAAGTTCATGAACGACCCCAAGACCCTCACCAAGGAATGTCTGGAGGGTCTTGCCCAAGTGCACAGTGAGCTCATCCATCTCGAGGGAAACGCCCTGGTGGTGAGCAACGGTCTCGATCACGCCCATCGTGTGACCGTGGTGAGCCAGCTTGGCAGTGGCCATGAGCCCGCCATGGGCGGCTTCGTCGGCCAGGGCATGCTGGATGTCGCCATCATGGGCGATGCCTTCGCCGCCCCCAGTCCCTTCGCGTGTGTCGACGGACTCAAGCGCGCAGAGCGCGGTCAGGGCGTACTCTACGTCGTGCTCAACCACTCCGGCGACGTGCTTTCGAGCAACCTCGCCATGAACGCCATGCGCCGCGAACCCGACGTGCACGTGCGCAAGGTGGTCATCCAGGAGGACATCGCCGTGGTCCCGCGCGTCTACGCACAGGATCGTCGCGGCATGGTGGGCGGCGTCTTCGCCTGCAAGATCGCCGGCGCCGCCGCTTCGCAGGGCCGCCCGCTCGAGGAAGTCGCCGCCATAACCCAGCGCTTCGCTGACAACATGGCCACGCTCGCCGTCGCCACCAGGTCCGCCACGCATCCCCTGACGGGGCGTGAGATCACCGTCATCGATGACGACGAGATGCTGGTTGGCATGGGTATCCACGGCGAGGGCGGCGGTCGTTACTATCCCTTCCTGAACGCGCACGACACCGTTGGCATCATGATGCCCCGCCTGCTGGAGGACCTTGGCATCATGCCCGGCGAGAACATCATGCTGGCCGTCGACGGCAGTGGTGCGAGCACCATCATGGAGCTGTTCGTGATCTTCCGCGCCGCCGCCGCG
This sequence comes from Coriobacteriales bacterium, assembly GCA_017434185.1. Classification (GTDB taxonomy): domain Bacteria; phylum Actinomycetota; class Coriobacteriia; order Coriobacteriales; family RUG844; genus RGIG2431. The sequence continues at coordinate 1,847 of JAFRFV010000031.1, read as the reverse complement.
TATCTGGCGGAGAAGGGCATCAACGTGGTGGCCAAATACGTGGGAGAGTTGTTGACCTCGCAGGAGCAGGCCGGATTCCAGTTGTTCATCGCACGCATGGACGACGAGTTGCTGGAGCTGTGGAACGCTCCCTGCAACACGCCCTACTTCAAGCGTCTGTAGACCGCATCACACAGCTGATCGAGAGCACGTTGCAGGAAGGCCCGTTGGGTCGCCAGGTTGATGCGCACGAAACCCGTGCCCTCGGGGCCGAACTCGTGCCCGCAATCGAGCCAGAGTCCCGCCTCATCTTGGATGAAACGTTCGAGCTCGCTGGCGTCCATTCCCAAGCCGCGGCAGTCCACCCAGGCCAGATAGGTGCTCTGGGCCGGCACGAGCGTGAGCGCCACTCCGCTCCGCTCGTGCAGTTCGCGCAGGGTGTCATCCAGCAGTGTCCAGTTGCCTTCCAGGTATTCCTTCAGCTCGCGCAGCCAGGGAGCGCCGTGTTCGTAGGCGGCCTGGGTGGCCGCCATGCCCAGCAGATTGGGGCCGTGGCAACCGCAAGCGCTTATCTCCCGCTTGAACGCCCTGCGCAATGATTCGTTGGGGATCACGGTGTTGGCGCATTGCAACGCCGCAAGGTTGAAGGTCTTCGATGCGCTCGTGCAGATGGCGCAGCGCTGCAGGACCTCCGGGCCGAAGGTGCCCAGCGACACGTGCTCGTGGCCGGGGCGGATGAAGTCCATGTGTATCTCGTCGCTCACCACGATGACGTCGTTGGCAAGGCAGATGTCCAGCACGCGTTGCAGCTCCGGCCTGGTCCATGCGCGGCCAACCGGGTTGTGGGGGTTGCACAGCAGCATGAGCTTGGTGTTGGGTTGAGCGGCGGCCTGCTCCAGGGCATCGAAGTCCATGTGGTAGTGGGACGTGGCCTCGTCAAGGAGCAGGGGAGTGTTCATGAGCACGCGTCCGTTGCCTGTGACCACGCTCGCGAAGGGATGGTAGACCGGCTGCTGGATGATCACGCCGTCACCGGGCCGCGTGAAGGCGCGCACCGCCATGGCCAGGGCGTTCACCACGCCGGATGTCATCACGATCTGCTCGGGGGCGACAAGCCATCCGTAGTTGTCGTGCATCCATGCGTCCACCGCCTGCGCGTAACCCCGCAGCGTGGCGGTGTAGCCGAAGATGCCATGGTCGACGCGCGAATGCAGGGCGGCCAGGATCTCCGGAGCCATCCTGAAATCCATGTCCGCCACCCACAGGGGCAGCAAGTCAGGGGATAAGCCCTGCTCGGCCGCGCCATCGAACTTGATGCAGTCGCTGCCCTTGCGCTGGATGGGGGTGTCGAAGTCGTAGGCCATGATCCGGGTCCCGTCGGGTGTCTCCGTGGACACCTAGGCTTGCAGCAGGGCCGAGACCTTGCCCAGCAGCGGCTCGAAGCTCACGCCGCGCTCCTGGAAGTGCGGCTGCTTGGTGGACACCTCGATGGCGTCACGCGTGAGCATGCCCGCGAAGCGGACGGCCTCGTACAGGTCGCGTCCCGCCAGGATCGCCGCCAGCAGACCGGAGCAATACAGATCGCCCGTACCGTGCAGGTAATAGGGGAGGAACTCGTTGTGCACCTCGAAGATCTGGAAGCCATCGCCACCCACGAAGTTGCGCACCTGGTTCTCGCCCTTGCGCTGGATGCCCTTCAGGACCACGTTCCTGGCGCCCTTCTCCAACAGGGCGTTGATCATGCGGGCAGCCTCCTCGTTGCTGATGTCGGTACCCTTCCATTCCTCGCCCAGGATGATGGCGGCTTCGGTGAGGTTGGGGGTCAGGATGTCCGCCTCGCAGGCCAGGTCCGCCATGGCCTGGCAGAG
>JAFRFV010000030.1 GCA_017434185.1 Coriobacteriales bacterium | reverse complement strand
TGATGCAGGAAGGAAGCGCGACCCTGGAGCGGGCGGACGGATGCGTCATCCCCATCATCGCCTTCGTGGGCTGGAGCGGAAGTGGCAAGACGCGCTTCGCCGAGCAGGTGGTGGGTGCGCTGTGCGACCTGGGCGTGACGGTGGGTGTGATCAAGCACCACGGGCACGACGATGCGCCGCTCGACGTGGCCGGCAAGGACTCCTGGCGCTACGCGCAGGCGGGCGCCGTTCCCGTGGTCGTGTCCGGAGCGAGCGAATACCTGGTGAGCCGCCGTGTGCAACGCGAGCGCAGCTTGGCGGAACTCGTCGCGGAGATAGCGCCTGAATGCCAGCTCATAGTGGTCGAGGGTTACCGCCAACAGGCGGGACACATCATCGAATTCATGCGCGAGGGACACCGGGCGCAGCACATCATCGCGGCGGACGACCCGCGGCTGCTCGCCATGGTGACGGACTCCGCGGCTGCCGCGCAGGAGATGGCGGCGGTGGATAAGCCCTGCTTCGACCTGGACGACGTGGGGGCCGTGGCCCGCTACATCGTGGAATGGGCGGAACTGTAACATCCGTCCCTTTTGTGAAAAAGTGACGAACGGGGACTGTCCCCATTGTGACCTCAGCTGATGGCCAGCTTGATCACGTTGTAGGCGCCGTCGTAGGTGCCGATGCGCGCCTGCAGCATGATATGCTCGCACATCCCGCAGACGACCTGCGGGTCGCGCGCCATGAGCTCCATGCAAGCCACGATCTCGTCGACCGTCTCGAGTTCATAGGTACCATCGCCCAGCTCCGCAGCCGTGACGGCGCCCCAGCGCTCGTGGCCACCCACGCGCTGCTGCATCAACTTGGGCACCGGATAGAATGCGAGCTCGCTGGGCTTGGTCACCAGCACGTCGCACGCGCGCATGAGCAGGTTGGTCGTATAGACGGCGCTGAAGATGTCCGCATCGTAGAAGGCGTGGACGCCCTCGACCTGTTCCTCCAGAGCGAACGCAGCGAAGGCACTCACGTCGTCGAAGTTGGAGAAGTGCTTGGTCGCATCCGCGAGCGAGGGGATGCCACGTTCCAGCGACTCCCAGAAGTCCAAGTGGTCGCCCACGTTTATCCACAGGGTGGCCTCCCCCGCCTGCACGAGCGGCATGACACGCTCGATCACCTGCGCGCACAGGCGCTGCTGCGCGCCCGCCCCGCCGATGCTGAACAGGAAACGCAGGGGCTCGCCGGCTTCGCGACGCGCGATGCGCGCCTCGCAGTCGAGGTCGATGTTGACCACGAGCTCATGGTCGATGAAGTGGCCGGTGTGTACGATCGACCCGGCGGGCATGGGTTGCAGCACCTGCCCCTTCTGCATGCCGCGCAGCATCTTGTATCCCAGCAGGCTGTTGGGCGTCTGGATGGCGTGGACCGCGCCCTCGGCCAGATGCAGGGCCATGGGCCAGTTGTCGGGGATCGCGTTCACGACGTGCGTCAGGCCCGCATGCACCGCTGCCTGGGCCGTCCACGCATGGGTACCCACGTAGGGCACGTCGCTGGGCAGGTCCTGGAAGGGACGCACCATGAGCTCGGCGGCCTTCTGGTCGGAAGCGTTGTACGACAGTTTGCGGAAGCCCTCGTAGTTCATGGGTTCCCACACGATCGCGTTGAAGAGCTTGGATTTCTGGGATAAGCGCGAGCCCAGCGAATACAGGTCGTTCTGGCTCGCGATGATCTTGCTGGCGGTCGTGTCCTTGAAGCCCATCAGGTCGAACCAATAGGGCGTGTATCCCAGGGCGTGCGCGGCGCTGGCCATGGCCATCGCGATGCGGTAATGCCCGAAGCCCATGCGGATCGTGCCGATCACCACCGGCTGCCCAGTGCCATGTGCCGACGCTTCGGCATACAGGTCGAAAACGGACCTCTCGGGATGGGGGGCGCTCACTAGGATATCGCTCGACCCCCCATCCCTGCGGTCCTTATCCACCGCGTCTCCCGCCTCCGCCACCTCCGCCGCGACCAGGCGGCGCACGCCAAGGGCGTCGCCGATGACCGGCGCCGCCTCCGCACGCAGCGGGTAGGGCTCCTGCGTGTCATCCCCGAACCTTCGCACGTACTTCTGCTTGTTCTTGAGCGCCTTGGCATGATCGCCGGGCTTCACAGCGTTGCCGAAGATGGACGCTGCACGGTCGGGTTGTGCGGATTGCGGCATAACGAGCCTCCCAGAGGGTAACGTGACGCGCGAGTATTGGTACAATGGTACGGCCATTATACGACGCGCCGGCGTGGGGCGCGAGCATGCGGAGGTTCATACGACCATGGAAGAGAAGAAGCTGGCAAGCAACAAGACCCTGTGGCTGTTCGCCGTGGGTCAGCTCGGTTGGTCCATCCTGAGCGGCATCATCACCAACTGGCTCGTGTACTTCTATCAGCCGGGCGAGGAGTTCCTCTCGCAGGGCCAGCAGATCTTCATCACGCAGGGCGCCGTCTTCCTGGCGTTCACCATCATCGGCGTCATCAGCGCGTCGGGGCGTATCTTCGACGCCATCACCGACCCGTTGGTGGGCTCGCTCTCCGACCGCTGCAAGCACCGTCTGGGACGCCGCATGCCCTTCATGCGCTATGCCGCCATCCCGTTCGGCCTGGTCACGGTGCTCGTGTTCGTGTCGCCGTGGGGCGCCGGTGCCAGTGCGGGCAACGGATTCTTCCTGGCAGTGATGGTCATCCTGTTCTACATCTGCATGACCTGCTATTGCACGCCGTTCAATGCGCTTATCCCAGAACTGGGTCGCACTCAGAAGCTGCGCATCAACGTGTCGACCTTCATCAGCACCACGTTCTTCCTGGGCACCGCCTTCGCCTACGTGGTTCCCAATCTGGCGGGATTCTTCGAGGGTAGCGTGGGCGTGGCCAACAGTTACCGCATCGCCATCGCGATCCTGGCCACCATCGCCGTGGCCTGCATGCTGGTGCCCACCTTCACCATCAAGGAGCAGGACTACGCCGACACCACGCCGTCCACCAGCCCCACCTTCGCCAGCCTGGTCAAGACCTTCAAGAACAAGCACTTCCAGACCTTCGTGGCCAGCGACGTGCTGTACTGGATCGCACTCACCATGTTCCAGACCGGTCTGCCCTTCTACATCACCGAGCTCATGAAGCTGGACGACGGCTACACCTTCCTGCTGTTCGTGCTCATGAGCGGCGTGAGCTTCGCGTTCTACGCGCCCGTGAACATCCTGGCCAAGCGTCTGGGCAAGAAGAAGCTCGTGTTCTTCGCCTTCATGTTCTTCGCCGGCACCTTCCTGCTCACCACGCTGGTGGGCAAGCTGGGTCTGCCCGGCATGGTCTGGGGTATCATCGTGGCCGTGCTGGCCGCCATCCCCATGGCGGTGCTGGGCATCCTGCCGCAAGCCGTGGTCGCCGACATCGCCGAGGCCGACGCCCTGCAGACGGGCGAGAAGCGCGAGGGCATGTTCTATGCCGCCCGCACCTTCGCGTTCAAGCTGGGTCAGAGCGTGAGCATGCTCATGTTCACCAGCGTTGCGCTGATC
>JAFRFV010000029.1 GCA_017434185.1 Coriobacteriales bacterium | reverse complement strand
CGAACACGAGCAGGGCGGCCACGACGAGGCCCACATAGGCGGCCCACTTGGGCAGCTCGCCCTTCTTGAGCATCACGAGGAAGACGATCAGGATGGCGAGTGCCAACACGACCATGATGAGCTCATGGGTGATGCCACTTGTGATGTGACCGAAACCGTTGAAGATCCTCTCCCAGTGCTGCAGGTGGAAGAACACCGCGATGCCACCGATCACGATGACGGCGATGTTGACGATAGCGGCAAGCTTCTGGAACTTGGCGCTACCCTTGCCCAGGATGGCCATCAGGCTCTGCATGAACAGCAGGCCGCCGGCGAAGCACAGGGCGAGGGTGAAGATAACGAGAGGCCATTGAGTTGCCATAGTCTATTCCCCTTTCCTCTCTCTTAGCCCTGCCACTTGTACTTGCGCAGGATGTAACGGAATGCGGGCTTGTTGCCCACGTCGGGCAGATGGTAGACCTGAGCATCGCTGTAGGGCTTGCAGACCTCCTTGAGGGTCGCACGAGCGTTGTGCACGGGCTCGTAGGTGCCGCCCTTGGCATGGGTCGCAGCAACGGTGGGGGCGTTGTGGCCGCCGGGGTTGCTGGAGCCGACCATGTTGTCGATACCCTGCTCGATATCGCCGAAGAAGCGGGCACGACCGCCGCACAGCAGCACGCACTGGGGCAGCTCGCCCTGGCTGGTCTGCTGCTCGCAAAGGGTGCACTTCTCGACGACGCGCTCCTTCTCGTTGAGGTAGCGGACGCCGTAGGGGCAGGCCATGACGCAGAACTGGCAGCCGATGCACTTCTCCTTGTCGATCTGGACGGTGCCGTCGGCTTCCTTCTTGGAAGCGCCGGTCGGGCAGACCTTGACGCAGGCGGGGTTGTAGCAGTGCTGGCACTGGACGGTCAGGAAGTACAGCTCGACATCGGGGCACTGGGCGCCTTCATACATCGGGTTGGGGCCGATGCGAAGGGTCTTGCACCAGAAGGAGCCGGGCTCAACGTTGTTGACGGTCTTGCAGGCGGTGGCGCAGGAGAGGCAGCCGACGCAGCGATCGAGGTCGGTGACGATAGCGTACTGAGTCATTAGACATTCGCCCCCTTCGGGTCAACGCCATTGTTCTCTTGGATCTCCAGGATCCTGGAGCGCCATTCCTTCAGGCGAGGATCGGAAGCGTCATGGATGATCTCGTTGCCATGGACGTCGCACGGGCAGGGATTGCCGAACGGGCTGTTCTCGGGAGTGGCCTTGTAGATCTTGACGGGATAGGCGCGCAGCTGGGAAGAACCATACCACGGATCGCCGTACTCATGGTCGACGAGGCAGTTGATGCAGCACAGGTCGAAGCCCTTCTTGGGGTTGTCGGCGTCGAACTCGGGGAACCACCAGGTGTGCTCAGCGTTCAGGACGCCGCGCTTCGTGGTGTAGGACAGATCGGCGATCTCGCGGATCTTGGACATGTGGTTCTCGATCCAGACCCAATCGCCCTGCTCGATACCCAGCTCGGCGGCATCCTCGGCGTTGATGTCCAGACGAGGAGCGGGCCACAGCTCACGGTTCATGGGCAGCTGACGGTGCTCGGAGTGGAAGTACACGGGGATACGACGACCGGTGGTGAGCATGAACGGATACTCGCCGGTGAACAGCTCGGGGGTGTTCTTCTTGGAGATACGCGGACCGTCCATGTAGGGCAGAGCGATCTGGGAGTCGCTGGTCAGGTGGCTGAGGAACTTGGAAGCCTTGGTGGTGGGCATCTCGACGGAGCAGTAGGTCTCCTGGATGGTGGACCAGATCTCGATCTTCATGGTCGGGGTGGCGGTGCCGGGCTGCCACTGCGGGGCGTTGATGACCATACCGTCGGCCTGACGCATGTAACCGTACATGTAGCGGCGATAGTGACCCCAACGCAGAGGCTGCTCGACCTTCATGTCGCGCCAGCCCTTGGTGGCGAAGCGATCAGCATACTCGTACCAGTTCATACCGGTGTTCTGGACCTGGGCATCCAGCCACAGGACGTAATCGGCATCGAAACCGGTGGGGCAGGCCTCGGTGATCGGGAAGTAGTTCTTGCCAGCGGCCTTGTAGAAGTCGTGCACCTGCCACAGATCGAACTTGGCCTCACCGCGAGGAGCGATGGAGTGCATGTTGGCACCGGTGGCGCCGGTGGAACCCTGGGAGATACGCGGCCATGCATCGAGCTCGAGCCAGTGCTGGACGGGCAGCAGGATGTCGCAACCCTCGCACATGACGATGTGCCACAGATCCCAAGCGACGGCGAAGTCCATCTGCATGAGGGCTTCCCAAGCATAGTGGGTGTTGGACTGGTTCATGATGTCGCCGGAGACGGCCAGGTAACCCTTGACGGGGTACGGATCGGCGCGCACGCAGGTGTGCCAGACCTCATTGGTCGGGGTGGTGCCCCACCAACGCTCCATCGGGAATTCCTTCATGCCGCACTTGACCTCGTTGTTGACCCAGTTGGCATCCGGGGTGGCGTTCACGGTGGTGGAGGAAGCATTGGCGCCCAGAACGGTACCCTGGGAGACGCCGGAGGAAGCCTCAGTGCTGTTGAGCAGCGGGCTGTTCCACTTGGGCTCGGAGAAGACCTTGGGCAGCTTGGCGACAGCAGAGGGAACACCAGCGTTGACGTAGGTACGGGTCATACCACGGTTGGAACCGGGGACGTCGTAGCAGTCGCAGATGGCGAACAGGATGTAGCAGGCGCGGAAGAACTGGATGTTGTTACCGCACTGCTCGGGGGCCAGCTGGGCGTTGATACCGCCGTTACCACGACGGGGATCGATACGGGTGGCCCAAGTGAGGACGGCGTCCTCGATCAGCTTGGCATCGCAGGTGGTCACCTCAGCGACGCGGTCGAGGGTCCACTCGGAAACGACGTCGTCCCAGTAGGTCTGCATGACGGTCTTGCACTTGACCTGACGGCCATCCTTCAGGGTGACGGGATACTCACCCCAGATGGCGGGCTGCAGGTCATCGCGGAACTTGGGCTGATCGAGCAGGATGCCACCGCGCTCATACTCCCAACCGGTGGTCGGGATATCCCAGTCGGTCTCGCCTTCCCACTTGGCGATGTCCTCATCGGAATCGAACCAGGTCAGGCTGTCGGTGGCCTCGTTCCAGACCATGTAGCGGGAGCCGGAGCCACCCTCGATGATGTCGCTCTCCTTGAGCAGACGGGTCTTGGTCACGAAACCCTTGGACTTGTTGGTGTTCTTGGCAGCCCAGACACCACCGCGTTCGATCTCCTTGCAATACAGGAAGGGAGCGTTGGACCAGTAACGCACGATGTAATCATCGTAGAGTTCCTTCTCCAGGACGATGCGGGTCCAGCCCAGGATCATCTCATGGTCGGTGCCAGGATAGAGGGCCAGGTGGTGGGTGGCGTCCTTACCGTTGTTGGACTTACGAGGATCCACGCTGATGAAGTAGTTGGCGCGGCGGGAGGCCTCGGAAACCATACGGCAGGAGTCATCGTAGTTGGACTGGGTCTGCTCGGTACCCCACTGGACATAGACCAGCGGATAGTCGACGGTGGCATGGAAGAAGATACCGTTCTCGATCGTGAGGGAGCCAGCGCAACGGCGGGGACCCTTGCAGATCTCGGCAGCACCGGTGGCCTGAGCCTGCTTGAAGAAGACACCCAGAGCCATACCGCCACCCATGGCCCAGAAGCGGGAGGTACCGGTGGTGGACACGGCAGCGGTCTCGCCGTACTTCTCACGGATGGTGCCATAGCATTCCTTGATGGTGGCATAGGCCTCGTCGTAGCTGATGCGCACCCAGCCGGGGTTCTCGTTGTCGCCACGGGGGTTGGTGCGCTTCATGGGGTAGAGCAGACGATCGGGATGATAGACGCACTCGATCGAGCTCTGGGACTTGGTGCAGCAGTTACCATTGACATGGTAGGCTGACTCGTCGCCCTCGATCTTGATGGCCTTACCATCACGGACCGTAACGAACACACCGCACTCGCACTTACCGCAACCACGGCAGGCGGTACGGACGCGGACAACGTCGGCGGTGTTGGCCGGATCGTTACCACGCAGCTTGGTGTTGAAGTCCTCTGCCAGGGCGGTGGAAGCACCGGCCAGCATGGCAGCGGCTCCAGTGACTGCAGCAGCCTTGATGAAGGTGCGGCGAGTCATAGTGAGTTTACCCATTAATTCCTCCTTCACTAAAAATCATGGGCATTCCTACTTGTTCTCCATGGACGGGCGGATCCATTCCCTCCCACGTTGAACCATCGTAATTAAATGGAAGAATCATGGAGGGGTCATCAATAAAATGTGAGGACGAGGGGGTATTTAACTCACCCTCACCCCCTGAGGATTAGAGGGTGAGAAGGGTGATTCCCATGCTTGATTGATGAAAATCACCCTGCTATCATTCTCGTCATACCAAGCGGATGAAAGAGGGTAGGCTTGAAGATAGAGGAGAAGGAAGGGTCAAGTGGGGTGGTCACCAACCCGACCGTGCTGAACATGGGGGTCGAATCCAGCGAGCTCATCAAGCTCGTACTGGGCCTCGCTTGCACGATCATCATCAGCGAAGCATCCCGCTTCTCCGGCCTCTACCAGATAGGCGCACCCGAAGGACTCGACACCCTGATCGCCGTCGCACCCGTACTCGCCTTGGTCACTCTCCTCCTCATCTATCGTTCATGGCCTTTGTTCAGACTCAGCAGGCCGGCGGCATCGATCGCAGTCGCCCTCCTGCTTGCAGTGAGCTTCTCGGTGTGCTTCGGTGGAACACAACTGCCGGTGGAGAGCCTCCCGGCACTCACGATCACCATGGATTGCATATACCGGATAACCGTCGTCTTGATGATCATCGCTTGGATTGAGAGGCTCCTTCCCCTTGGAGCGAAGCGATCCCTTCTCGTGTATGCACTCGCGCTCATCGTCTACGGGCTTGCGAACGGGGTACTCCTGCTCATGCAACCAGCTGCGTCGATGGGGATCATCGCGCTCACCCCCATCATCTCCGTCATCCTGATGCTGACTCTCAGGCACCCCTCATCATCGGATGATGAGGTGGATACAGCAGCGGGGGGACCGAGAATCGCCGCATCCCTGAATGGGAACAAGGGCATGGCTCTGGCAATGGGTCTGGGAATGTCCATCTTCTGCAGTGTCTTCATCTTCGCAGGCATCCACTACGCCTGGCTCCCCCTCCAGGATGGTGGGCTGCATTCGTTGGGTATCCAGATGTATGCAGCACTTGGAACGGCGATCTGCGGCGCCCTGCTGTTCTTCCTCGTTCGGAATGCATGGTCACGCAACAGCCTCGATGCCTCGAGGATCCTGATACTCGTCTTCATGCTCTTGGCCATGTATCTGGCGAGCAGGACGACCGCAGGGCAAGCCGTCTTCGTGATTCCCCTGAACATCGCCCAGAAGATCTGCCTGGCTCTATTGTTCCTGTGCCCCTTCTGGTATGAGAACATGAGGGAGCCGCTGCTCTTCGCGGTTGGGTGTTTCCTTGTATATCGCTTCGCACAACTCGCCAGCAGTATCCATGGATACAGTCCCTTCATCTATGACGCCATCATGTTCTGCTGTCTTGCCCTCCTCCTGCTGCAGAGCATCGGTATCGTCTTCGCGCTCAGTGCGAGCCCACGAAACGAGGCAGCCGCAGAGCCCAAGGACTTGCCGGTCACACCAGAGCTCCCCTTCCTGCAAGCAACCGCACCCAGTGTGGAAGTGAGCGAGCGGACTCCCAAGACGCGTACTCCCGGCGCTTATCCCCCACCTGCCGCCATGGATTCCGAACTGCGGGATATCCAAGCGGAGTACAACCTGACCAACAAGGAGCTCGAGATCCTGGACATGCTCGCCCGCGGGCACACGACCACCTACATCTGCGAGGCGCTCTTCATAAGCATGAACACCATCAAGACCCACCGACGCAACATCTACGCCAAGCTGGGCATCCACTCGCAACAGGAGCTCCAGGAACTGATCGCCTCCCGCCGCTCCTAGTCCTTCGTTTCAAGACGCTTCCCCAACAAGAAGACGCCCCCATCGAGGGGGCGTCATCACAAACGGAGATCAGCCTTGGTCGAACAGCCTATGCGGGCATCGCGATGCTGGCCTGACCGTTCCTGTACACCTTGACCTTCTTGTCGGTGACGGAATCGATGTAGGTGCTGCTCACCTTGGCCTTGCCGGCTTCGATGTCCAGCGCGAGCTTGAGCATGTCATCGATCATCGAGACGGGAACCTCCAGCTCGCCGTGATCACAGTAGATGGTCTTCACGGGAGGACGCTTGCGCGTGCCCTTGCAGATCACCTGCAGCATCTCGAGGGTGCCGATGTACTCGCCCAGATCGGAATCCTCGTCGAGCAACTCGACGGGACGGCTGCACAGGGTGTCACCGACGAAGAGGATGCCGCCCGCCTCCTCCAGGAAGGAGATGGAGCGCTTGGTGTGGCCGGGAGTCTCGATGACGCGCAGGCTGCGTCCGCCCATCTCACACAGGTCACCAGCGGAAACCTCCTTGAAGGGGGTACGCTGATCGCTCTCGGCCTGGGTGGGCTGAGGGGGCTCGAGATACCAGGTGTAATCGATGGGGAACTGGATGTCCTCGAACTTGGGGCGATCCCAGCTGTTGATGTAGAGGAAGGTGAAGTCCTTGTTGCAACCGGTCACATCAGCATGGGGATGGGTGCAGGCCACTGCCAGCGGCTGATGGGTGATCTGTGAGGCGAGCTCGCGGACGTTGATCTTGCCATCACCGGTGTCGACCAGCAGGCCGTACTTGGTGCCGATGAGCATGAAGGACCTG
>JAFRFV010000028.1 GCA_017434185.1 Coriobacteriales bacterium | reverse complement strand
GTGTGGTGCACGATGCCGTCGCGCACCTCCCAGCACAGGTCGAGCCCCTTGCCTTCACGTTCGAGGAAGTCGACCACGCGCAGCGATTGTTCGTTATGACGGAAGAAGCGCTCCTTCCCATAACCGATGACACAGGCGGGACCACGTTCGACCTCCCTGCCCAAGCGCTTGGCGATGCAGTACGAGAGGGCATCCTCACCGGTATGACCGAAGGGTGTGTGCCCCAGATCGTGACCAAGGGATATGGCCTCCGTCAGGTCCTCATTCAAACCCAGCGCCCGTGCGATGGTGCGGGAGATCTGCGAGACCTCGAGCGTATGCGTGAGACGCGTGCGGTAATGATCGCCCTCCGGGGCCAGGAAGACCTGGGTCTTATGGGATAAGCGCCTGAAAGCCTTGCTGTGCAGGATCCGGTCGCGATCGCGCTGGAAGGAACTGCGATACGGGTCCGCATCGAGGGGAATGGCGCGACCCTTGCTGTGCGACGAGAGAGAAGCATCGGGGGAAAGGAAGCGTTCCTCCTGGGCTTCCCTATCCGCGGAGTTGTATCGCTGCATGGCTCATCCCCCTTCACAAGAGAGGGGGCCGCTTGAAGCGGCCCCCTTGATGATGTTGACGTTAGCGGTTGTCGCTGGCCGTGGTGGCCTCCGCCAGAGCCGCCTGAGCGGCGGCGAGACGTGCGAGCGGCACACGGTACGGCGAGCAGGAGACATAGTCGACGCCCACCTTGTGGAAGGTCTTGACGGAATCGGGATCGCCACCGTGCTCGCCACAGACGCCGCAGAGGAGCGCGGGATTGGCGGCACGACCCAGGTCGCAACCCATCTTGACCAGCTTGGCAACGCCGGCATCGACGGTCTCGAAGGGGTTGCAGGGGATGAGCTTGCGGTCCAGGTAACGCGGGATGAACTTGCCCTCGACATCGTCACGGCTGAAACCGAAGGTGGTCTGGGTGAGGTCGTTGGTGCCGAAGCTGAAGAAGTCGGCGACGGCGCCGATCTCGTCAGCGGTGACAGCTGCACGCGGGAGCTCGATCATGGTGCCGATGGGAATCTCGAGCGCGACGCCGGTCTCATCCTCGACCTGTGCGATGACGGCCTCGACCTCGGCGCGCAGGGTCTTGAGCTCGGTGACGACGGACACGAGCGGGATCATGATCTCAGGCTCGGGCTTGAAGCCTTCCTGGATGAGCTTGGCGGCAGCAGTCGCGATGGCGCGGGTCTGCATGGCGGGCAGCTCGGGATACATGATGGCAAGACGGCAACCGCGCAGACCCAGCATGGGGTTGGCCTCGATCATTCCATCGATCTGGGTGAGGAGCTTGCGCTTGGCAGCGATCTCGTCGGGGTCGCCACCGGTGCACTCCATGCGGGTGATCTCCACTTCCAGAGCACGGGGATCGTCGAGGAACTCATGCAGCGGCGGGTCGAGCAGACGCACGATGACGGGCAGACCGTCCATGGCCTTGAACATGCCATAGAAATCGCCGGTCTGGGCGGCCAGCAGGTCGGCCAGCGCCTTCTCCTTGACGGCCGGATCGTCGGCCAGGATGAAGCTCTGGATGATGGACTTGCGCTCACCAAGGAACATGTGCTCGGTGCGGTCCAGACCGATACCCTCGGCGCGGAAGCTGCGGGACAGGGCGGCATCCTCGGGGTTGTCGGCATTGGCGCGAACGCCCAGCTTGCGGAACTCGTCGGCCCAGCTCAGGAACTCCTCGAACTCCTCGTTCTGGGAGGCGTCGACCAACTGGACGGCGCCCAGGACCACGATACCGGTGGTACCATCGATGGAGATAACATCGCCCTCATGCAGCACGACATCCGTACCAGCGACCTTGACCTCCTTCTTCTCGGCATCGATCTTGAGGGCCTCGACACCGCAGACGCAGGGGGCACCCATGCCACGGGCGATGACGGCGGCGTGGCTGGTCTTGCCGCCATGGCTGGTGAGGATACCTTCGGCGGCAACCATACCCTTGAGGTCGTCCGGGTTGGTCTCCCAGCGCACCAGGATGCACTTCTTGCCGGCGGCAGCAGCGGCGACGGCATCGTCAGCGGAGAAGACCACGCCACCCACGGCGGCACCGGGGCTGGCGTTGAGGCCCTTGGCGAGCACGTCGTAGTGGGCCTTCTTGTCGAACTGGGGATGCATGAGCTGGTCGAGGCTGTTGGGATCGACGCGCATGATGGCCTCCTCCTTGGTGATGAGGCCCTCCTGCACCATGGACATCGCGATGTGGAGCGCAGCGGTCGCGGTGCGCTTGCCAACGCGGGACTGGAGCATCCACAGTTTGCCCTGCTCGATGGTGAACTCGATGTCGCACATGTCGCGATAGTGGGTCTCGAGGATGTTGAAGACCTCCTCGAGCTCACGGCCGGCATCCTGCAGGCCTTCGACATGCTTGAGGTCGCTGATGGGGCTGGTGTTGCGGATACCCGCGACGACATCCTCGCCCTGTGCGTTCACCAGGTAGTCGCCATAGAACTCGTTCTCGCCATTGGCGGGGTTGCGGGTGAAGGCTACGCCGGTCGCGCTGGTCTCACCCTTGTTACCAAAGACCATGCACTGCACGTTGACGGCGGTACCAAGGTCGTCGGAGATCTTGTTCTGCTTGCGATACAGGACCGCGCGCTCGTTGTTCCAGCTACCGAAGACGGCGCAGATGGCCAGCTTGAGCTGCACATCGGGATCCTGCGGGAACTGCACCTTGCCGTCCACGACGAGCTCGGGGAACTCCTGTGCGGAGACATTGTCGGAGAAGATCTGCTTGAAGGTGGCGACCAGTTCCTTCATGTCCTCGGCTGTGAGTTCGGTGTCCTGCTTGACGCCGCGCTCAAGCTTCTTTGCGTTGATCG
>JAFRFV010000004.1 GCA_017434185.1 Coriobacteriales bacterium | reverse complement strand
GCGTCCATCTCCTTCGAGATGCGCACAGTGCCCGAGCTCGACAAGGAGACCCTCTTCGCGATCCTCGACGAGTTCAAGCCCCATTCCGTGGTCCTGCTCGACAATCACAGCGGCGCTTCTCCCCAGAATGAGGATGCGCGCACCATCTCCCTGCTGCTCTACCTGCGGGATTACCGCGAGTCCAGCGGCCGTGAATTCGGCATAACCAGCGAGATGCGTCTGGGCAAGAACCGCGAGATCGCCAGCGCCACCAGCCCCGACGACTTCATCATAGGTCATCACATCTCGGGCCTTCTCATGGCGCAGATCGCGCTCGACCGCAAGATGCGCGCTTTCTTCGAGTGCCTGCTCTCATCCGAAGGCCAGGAGGTCTACATGAAGCCCGCGCGTGATTACGTGCGCGCGGGGGAGAAGGTCGAGCTCTGCTCCGTGATCGATGCGGTCGCCGCCAGAGGCGAGACCTTCATGGGCATCCAGCAGAAGCGCGGCGCGCGTTTCGATGAGCCACGCATGAACCCGCCCAGATTCGACGCCTCCGGCAAGCCGCTTCTCTACGAATTCGGCCCCGAGGATCGCCTGGTCATCCTCTCCGAGGAAGCGTAAGGGGATAAGCGCTACAGGCGGCGCATGATCGCGTTCACAGCGCGGGCAGCGGGCTTGAATCCGGGCGGCTGCAGGCGACGACGCACTTCGACCAGGCGCGCGGGCACGTCGATGCCCTGCGGACAGCACTTCACGCAGTGTCCGCAGCCCACGCATTCGCTGGGAAGGTGCAGCTCCGCGCCCGAACTCAATCCTGCGCTCACGTAGTAGTGATAAGCGCCCGTGAACCAGCTGAAGCCGTACGACTCGTTGTACGCCGCGAACGTGGCGGGGATGTTGATGCCCTTGGGGCAGGGCATGCAGTAGGCGCAGCCGGTGCAGGGGACCTTGTAGCTCCTGCTCACCTCGCCGCGCACCCGCTCGATCAGCTCCTGTCCGGCCTCGTCAAGGCAACCCGCGCACGCCTCGCTCGCCACCGTGCAGTTGTCCTGCAGTTGCTCCATACTGTTCATGCCCGAGAGCACCACCGTGACTTCGGGCTGGTTCCACAGCCAGCGCAGACCCCAGCTGGCGGGGCTGGCCGCGGCATCCGCTTCCTTCAGCAACTCGACGGCACTGCGCGGCAGCGCATTGGCAAGGCGTCCGCCCAGCAGCGGCTCCATGATGATCACGGGCATGCCGCGCTCCGCCGCCATGTGCAGACCCTCGACGCCCGCCTGGTAGTGCTCGTTCATGTAGTTGTACTGGATCTGGCAGAAATCCCAGTCGTACGAATCGATGATCTTCTCGAACTCCTGGAGCGTGCCATGGAAGCTGAAGCCCAGACGCCGGATGCGCCCCGCGGCCTTCTGTGCGCTTATCCACTCCGTGATACCCATGTCGAGCAGGCGCTGCCATTGTTTGAAGCTCACCAGGTTGTGGATGAGATAGTAGTCGATGTGATCGGTGCGCAGCCGGGCGAGCGAGGTCTCGAAGAGCTTGGTCGCATCCTCCGGCTTCTTGACCCTGGCGTGGGGGAGCTTGCTGGTCACGAGCACCCGGTCGCGCAGACCGCGCTTCTCCAGGATGCTGCCCAGCGCCTCTTCGCTGCCGGGGTAGATGTAGGCGGTGTCGAAGTAGTTGACGCCCAGCTCGACGGCGCGCGCTATCAGCTGCTCCGTGAGCTCCATGTCGACACCGCCGCTGGCCTTGCGCGGGAAGCGCATGCAGCCGTAACCCAGTATGGAGAGCTCCTGACCCGTTTTCTCGTCCGCTCGATACAGCATGTCCCCAACTCCTTCTCTCCGCGTCATCCGCGATATCGTACAATATCCCTTTCAGTGAAGCCACTGCAATGGGAAAGGGAATGACGATGGCACTCACAGAAGACGACGTCCGCCGCATCGCGACCTACACCCGGATCGATCTCACGCCGGAGCAGCTCAGCCAGATGACCATCGACTTGAACGAGATCATCGAGTCGCTCGATGCCATAGGCAAGTACGACCTGGAGGGTGTCGAGCCCACCTTCCATCCCATCGGCGGCCTCGTGAACGTCATGCGCGAGGACGAGCCGCATCCCGGTTTCACCCAGAAGGTGGCGCTCTCCAACGCCGGTGCTGTGCAGGACGGCGCCTTCCTCATTCCCACGATCCTGGGAGGGGGCGATGCCTCATGACCGCCATCATGGACATGGACGTCGCCGCCATCACCAGCGGCTTCGCTGCGGGCGACTTCAGTGCGACGGAGATCGCGGACGCCGCCTTCGAGGCCATCGAGGCGGCGGACCCCCAGGTCAAGGCATTCCTCGAGTACACTCCCGAGCAGGCATACGCCAAGGCGAACGCCCTGGATGCCGCCCGCGCCGCCGGCGGGGTCCTGCCCCCTCTGGCAGCCGTGCCCGTTGCCTTCAAGGACAACATGAACATGCTGGGCACGCATACCACCTGCGCCTCCCACATGCTCGAGAACTATGTGTCGCCCTACCAGGCCACCTGCGTGAGCAAGATGATCGACGCCGGTGGTATCCCGCTGGGCAAGCTCAACATGGATGAGTTCGCGTTCGGATCGTCCACGGAGACCTCCGCCTTCGGCTACACCTACAACCCCTGGGATCTGGAGCGCGTGCCCGGCGGTTCCAGCGGTGGCAGCGCCGCGGCGGTCGCATCCGGCATGGCCACGCTCACGCTGGGCAGCGACACCGGCGGCTCCATCCGCCAGCCCGCCTGCTTCTGCGGCGTCGTGGGCATGAAGCCCAGCTACGGCATGGTGTCGCGCTACGGCGTGGTCGCCTTCGGTTCGTCGCTCGATCAGGTGGGTCCCTTCGGCCGCAGCGTGGCCGACGTGGCCGCCGCGATGAACGCGCTGGTGGGTCACGACACGCTCGACTGCACGTCGCAGGACTGCAAGGTCGACTTCCTCGCGAACCTGGACCAGGGCGTCAAGGGCATGCGCATCGGCATCGTGCCCGGCATGACCTTCGCCGACGGCTGCACCCCCGAAACCCTGGCCGCCATGCATGACGCCGTCGCCAAGCTCGAGGGCCTGGGTGCCCAGCTGGTGGACGTCGAGCTGCCCCACATGGACGCCGCTATGAGCGCGTACTACATCCTTGGCCCCTGCGAGGCTTTCTCCAACCTGTCCCGCTTCGACTCCGTGCGCTACGGCCACCGCACCCCCGGCTGCCATGAGCTGGGCCAACAGTACGAGAAGAGCCGCAGTGAGGGCTTCGGCCAGGAAGCCAAGCGCCGCATCATGCTGGGAAGCTACCTGCTTTCCGCCGGTGTCTACGATAAGTACTACTATCCCGCGCAGCAGGTGCGCACGCTCATCACGCGCGACTACCGCGAGGCCTTCGAGCGCGCGGACGTGATCGTCATGCCCAGCTCGCCGCGCACCGCCTTCAAGTTCGGGGAGATAAGCGATCCCGTTTCGATGCACTTATCCGATATGTTCACCATCTCCGTCAACATCGCCGGCAACGGCAGCCTGTCCATGCCCGTGGGACTGGGCCGTGACAGCGGTCTGCCCGTGGGCTTCCAGATCATCGGTCCGCAGTTCCAGGATGAGAAGATCCTGCGCGTGGCCGCCGCCCTGGAGAGCTGCTGCGACTTCAGGGGCCGCGTCGCTCCCGCGTTCGCCAAGGGAGGGGAGGCCTAGATGAAGACACTGCAAGAGGTCCTGCAGGACTGGGAGGCCGTCATCGGCCTGGAGGTGCACACGGAGCTCACCACCCTCAAGACCAAGATGTTCTGCTCCTGCCCGCTCGAGTTCGGCGCGGCGCCCAACACCCACACCTGCCCCGTCTGCCTGGGCCTGCCCGGCGCGCTTCCGGTGCCCAACAAGGCCGCCATCCAGAGCATCGTCAAGGCGGGCTTGGCAACCAACTGCCAGATCATGCGCCGCTCCATGTTCTACCGCAAGAACTACACCTATCCCGACATGCCCAAGAACTTCCAGACCACGCAGGGTCCCGTCGCCTTCTGCATGGGCGGCTGGCTCGACCTCGAGATCGAGGGCAACGGCTGCAAGGAGCGCGTCGACCTGCCCCAGGCGAAGACCGGCAGCTACACCACGCACGTGGGCATCACGCGCATCCACATGGAGGAGGACGCGGGCAAGATGGTGCACATAGGTGGCGCCGAGGGGCGCATCAGCGGCGCGACCCACTCGCTCGTGGACTACAACCGTGCTGGCACCCCGCTCATCGAGCTCGTGACCGAGCCCGACCTGCGCACGCCCGAGGAGGCGCGCCAGTTCGTGCAGAAGCTGCGCCAGATCTACCTGGCGCTGGGCATCTCGGATTGCTCCATGGAAGAGGGTTCGCTGCGCTGCGACGGCAACGTGAGCATCCGTCGTCGCGGTGAGACCAAGCTGGGCACGCGTTCCGAGCTCAAGAACATCAACTCCTTCAAGAACCTGCACGACGCCCTGGTCTACGAGATCTGTCGCCAGGCCGAGGTGCTCGAGAGCGGCGGCGTCATCCGTCAGGAGACCCGCCACTACGATCCCACCGAGAAGCGCACCATCGTCATGCGCGTCAAGGAGACCGCGGACGACTACCGCTACTTCCCGGAGCCCGACCTGGCCCCCTACGACCTGTCCGACGAGTTCGTCGACCACGTGCGCTCGCTCATGCCCGAGCTGCCCGATGCCAAGAAGGCGCGCTTCATGGCCGACTACGCACTGCCCTCCAAGGACGCCGCCGCGCTCGCCGGCGACCCCGCCACCGCCAGCTTCTTCGAGCAGGCCGCCGCGGACAGCCAGTACGTGAAGGGCATCGCGAACATCATCCTGAACGACGTCGCGGCCTACCTGAACGCAACGGGTATGGGGATAAGCGCTGCCAAGTTCACGCCGGCTGCCATCGCGCAGCTCGCCCAACTGCAGGGTAGCGACGCCATCTCCAGCAAGCAGGCCAAGGAGGTCTTCGCCATCCTGTGCGATGAGGGCGGCATGCCCGACGACATCGTGCAGCAGCGCGGCATGAAGCAGGTGAGCGACACCGCCGCCATCGAGGCCATCGTGAGCGGCATCATGGACGCCAATCCGGACAAGGTCGCGGCCTATCGCGGCGGCAAGAAGGGTCTCACCGGCTTCTTCGTGGGCCAGACCATGAAGGCCATGGCGGGGCAGGGCAACCCCAAGCTCATCAGCCAGGTGGTCAACAAGCTGTTGGAAGGCTAGGGACGCTGCCAGGTGATCCGCGCACTACCCACATCCTGTGACCTGTGCCCCCGTCGCTGCGGTGCCAACCGCGCGGCGGGTGCCCGTGGCGTCTGCGGTGCCGGCGACGGCATCCAGGTGGCGCGCGCTGCCCTGCACTTCTGGGAGGAGCCGCCCATCAGTGGCACGCAGGGTAGCGGCACCGTGTTCTTCAGCGGCTGCCCTCTGCGCTGCGTCTACTGCCAGAACCATGCGATCTCGCGGGGCCACAGCGGCAAAACGATCGATGTGCAGCGCTTATCCCAGATATACCTGGAGCTGCAGGAGAAGGGCGCGCACAACATCAACCTGGTCACGCCCACGCACTACCGTCCCCAGATCCTAGACGCGCTCGATATCGCTCGGGCGCAGGGTCTCAGTCTGCCTGTGGTCTACAACACGAGTGGCTACGAGACCGTGGACTCCATCCGGGCGCTGCAGGGCTACGTGGACATCTACCTGACCGACTTCAAATACGTCTCGCCCCATCTCGCAGCGCGCTATTCGAACGCGGCGGACTACTGTGAGGTCGCGTCGGCCGCGCTCGATGTCATGGTCGAGCAGCTGGGGGAGTACCGCTTGGCCGCGGAGCCCATCGCACCCGCCGACCCTGCCGATCCCGATTCAGAGCCCCTGTACCTGCTGGAACGCGGCGTGATCGTGCGCCATCTCATGCTGCCCGGCCAGCTGGAGGACTCCAAGGCGGTCGTGCGCCACGTGCTCGAGCGACACGGCGATTCCGTCCGCCTCTCGCTCATGAACCAGTACACGCCGCTGCTCGCGCAACTCGCTGAGTTCCCGGAGTTGCGATGCGGTGTCGATATGGCGCAATACGATGTCCTCATCGACTACGCTCTGGACCTGGGAGCTCAGGATTGCTTCATCCAAGAGGGTGGAACCGCGACCGAGAGTTTCATCCCCAGCTTCGATAATGAGGGTGTATGACTGGCAATCGGAAGTCGATGATGCTATGCTAACTAATCGGCTCTCGGGCCGATAGGGGAGTATGTACTAATTCCTACTATTTTAATAGGATTACACAAGGAGACTCACGTGCTGGAGATCAAGAACCTCTGCTTCAGTGTCGAAGATGCGGCCAAGCGCAACCTCGACATCATCAACGACCTGTCGCTTACCATCGATGATGACAAGTTCGTGGTCATCACCGGTCCCAACGGCGGCGGCAAGTCCACCCTGGCCAAGCTGATCATGGGCGTGGAGAAGCCTACCAGCGGCCAGATCATCTTCAACGGTGTGGACATCACCGACATGCCCATCAACGAGCGTGCCAAGCTGGGCATCGGCTACGGCTTCCAGCAGCCCGCCCGCTTCAAGGGCATGACCGTGCGCAAGCTGCTGTCCATCGCCGCCAAGAAGAAGCTGCCCGCCTGCGAGTGCAACGACTACCTGTCCCGCGTGGGCCTGTGCTCGAGCGAGTACCTGCACCGCGAAGTGGATAAGAGCCTCTCCGGTGGCGAGCTCAAGCGCATCGAGATCGCCACGATCCTGGCCGCCGACCCCAAGCTGGCCATCTACGACGAGCCCGAGGCCGGCATCGACCTGTGGAGCTTCGATCGCTTGACGGAGACCTTCCGCCAGATCCACGACGCCAAGGACGGCCACAGCATCGTGATCATTTCGCACCAGGAGCGCATCATCGATCTGGCCGACGAGATCGTGCTCATCCGCGCCGGCAAGGTGGCCGACTCCGGCAGCAGGGACGAGATGCTGCCCAAGCTGGGCTACAACCGTCGTACCGTCACCAACCCCAAGTGCGTCATGATCCCTCGTGACCGCAGCGATTGCTAGGAGGCGACCATGGCAAAGCTCACCAACATCGATGCCCATCTGCTCGAAGCCATCGCCGAACTGCACGGCATGCCCACCGGTGCCTACAACATCCGCAAGGACGGTCAGCTCCTCGAGCGTCACAACACCGCCAACATCGAGATCGCCACGAAGACCGACTACCCCGGTATCGACATCTACGTCAAGCCCGGTGCCAAGAACGAGACCGTGCACATCCCCGTCATCGTGACCGCGAGCGGCATGCAGGACGTCGTCTACAACACCTTCTACATCGGCGAGGACGCGGACGTGCTCATCGTGGCCGGTTGCGGTATCCACAACGCCGGCTCCAAGAAGAGCGAGCATGACGGCATCCACACCTTCTATCTGGGCAAGAACTCCCGCGTGCGCTACATCGAGAAGCACTACGGCGTGGGCGAGGGCACGGGCGAGCGTGTACTCAACCCCACCACCAACGTGGAGATGGAGGAAGGTTCCGTCTGCGAGATGGAGATGATCCAGCTCAAGGGTGTCACCTCCACCATCCGTGACACCAATGCCAAGTTGGGCAAGGGCGCCAAGCTCACTCTGACCGAGAAGCTGCTCACCCACGACAAGCAGACCGCGACTTCCAACATGAAGATCGAACTCGAGGGCGATGGCTCCAACGTGCAGGTCATCTCCCGCTCGGTGGCGCAGGACGAGTCCGTCCAGGTCTTCAACCCGCTGATCATCGGCAAGTGCGAGTGCCGTGGTCACGTGCAGTGCGACGCCATCATCCAGCATCACGCCATCGTCAAGGCCATCCCCGGCATCGAGGCCCAGAGCGAGGACGCGACCCTCATCCACGAGGCGGCCATCGGACGCATCGCCGGCGACCAGATCGTCAAGCTCATGACCCTGGGTCTTTCCGCCGAGGAAGCCGAGAAGCAGATCATCGACGACTTCCTGTCATAGGCGATCGCAGCGAACGGCTGCCATCGCGGGAGCGAACGGTAGCGAAGGCAACGCTTATCTTAAGTTGCCTGAACGTAACGTATCGTTCACGGGAAAGCACTCCAATCTCCACATCCCACGTGTAATATACGCCGAGGCTCCAAACCGGGGCCTCGGCGTTTCACTACAAGAGAGAGCGTTGGGTAGATGGCGGACTTCATCACAACATTCAACTACAGCATCTTCGCGCTGTTCACCCTGTGTTTCCTGTATCAGGGCGTCTACATACTCGTGGCACTGTTCGTCAAGCCCAAGGAGTACGTGGCCCAAACCAACCATCGTTATGCGGCGCTTATCAGCGGACGCAACGAGTCGGCGGTCATCGGCAATCTGGTGCGCAGCCTGAAGGAACAGGACTACCCCAGCGAGCTGCTGGACATCTACGTGATCGCCGACAACTGCACCGACGACACGGCGCGTGTGGCACGTGAGGCCGGCGCCATCGTGTTCGAGCGCTTCGACCAGGTGCACAAGGGCAAGAGCTGGGCGCTCGACTATGCTTTGAAGCGCATCTTCCGCACGCAACCCGACGATGCGCGCTACGAGGGCTACTTCGTCTTCGACGCGGACAACGTGGTGGATAAGGACTTCGTCCGCCAGATGAACGCCAACTTCGACAACGGTCAGCGCATCGTCACGAGCTATCGCAATTCCAAGAACTTCGACACCAATTGGATAAGCGCCGGCTACAGCCTGTGGTTCCTGCGCGAGGGCAAGTACCTGTCCCAGGCGCGTGCGACCGTGGGCTCGTCCTGCCACATCGGCGGCACCGGCTTCCTCATCTCCGCGGACATCCTGGAGCGCGATGGCGGCTGGATTCACCATCTGCTCACCGAGGACATCGAGTTCAGTGTCGATTCCGTCATCCAGGGTGAGACGATCGGTTACTGCCCCAAGGCCATGGTCTACGACGAGCAGCCCGTCACCTTCGCTGCTTCCTGGAACCAGCGCATGCGTTGGGCCAAGGGCTTCTACCAGGTGCTGTGGAACTACGGCGGCAAGCTGTTCGCCGGCATCTTCAAGCAGCGTCGCTTCGCCTGCTACGACATGTTCGTGCAGATCGCTCCCGCCATGCTCATCACCGTGCTCACGGTGCTCATGAACTGCATCGCGCTGGCCGCCGGCATGCTCGACCTGAACCTCACCCACGAGGTCACCCAGGCCTGCCTGTTCAGTCTGGGCAAGAGCCTGTTGGGCTTCATGGGCATGATGCTCGTCTACGCGGTGCTGGTGAACATCACCGAGCGCAAGAACATCCACTGCCCGCTGGGCAAGCGCATCGAGTACATCCTCACCTTCCCGCTCTTCATGATCACCTACATCCCCATCGCGGTCTGCGCCCTGTTCAAGAAGGTGGAGTGGAAGCCCATCGCCCACACCGTGAGCAAGTCCGTCGCGGAGATTGCCGGCGAGTAGGGGAGTTCCGGACGAGTTCACCCATCGCCCCTGAGCAGGCCGTTTCGTGGGGTTATTGGGGAGCGGGCATGTGATGAACGCATCCTGGGGTATCATTGGCTCCGTATGGGCCACTTGGCTCGTATTCGCTTATACGATGGATTCGAGATGAGGAACGCATCATGGCCTTGGATGAGAAGGAAGCCCGCAGCACGAACGAAGAAGACGCTTCCCCGCGTTACAAGCACATCAGCATCGGCACCGTCACCCGTCCCGCCTTCGACGAGGGAGATGAGGACGAGGAGGACGTCGAACTCGAGGACGTTGGAGTCGTGGACGAAGACGAGGACTTCGATGAGGATGAGGACTTCGACGAAGACGACTTCGACGACGATGACGAGGACTTCGATGACGACGACCTCGATGAGGGACTCGCTGCGGAGCAAGCCCGCGCGCAGGCTCTCGAGCAGGATGCCAAGGCCGCTGCGGCCGCTGCGCCCCGCACCCGTTGGGAGGCCGACGAGAGCACGGACTACGGTCTGGACGATCTCGAACCCATGAACATCACCCAGAAGATCGTGATCGCGGGTATCATCGTGATCCTCATCGTCATGGGTTTCTACATCGCACGCTACTGGTTAGGATAAGCCATGGGACAACACAGTAAGCCGGGCAAGCACTCCAAGCCCAGCTCCAAGACGAGCACCAAGCAACTGCAGCAGCAGGAGACCCGCGTCGAGCAGGAGTCCGCAGCCGCACCCGCGCCCAAGTATCAACGCAGCAGGCAGTCCGCTCCCAGCGATTATGGCCGCGCCGGCATCCGCCGCGTTGGCTACGAGCAGGAGCAGGCCCAGCTGGAGGAACGCGAGAAGAAGTCCAAGCGCAGCCGTATCCTGCTCATCGTGGGTATCGTCCTCATCGCGGCACTTCTCGTGGCGGGCATCGTCCTGGGCATCGGCTACATCAGCAAGCACGGTCAGGAGGCGGGCAATCAGACTCCCGCCGCGAACGTGACCGTGCTCGACCCCGCCACCGACACCGGCACCGTCAATTCCACCGCCGTCACACAGGTTCCCAAGCTCGCCTCCTTCATCGGTATGGATGGCGATCAGGCGATCAAGTCCCTGGGCGATCTGGTCATGTACAGCGACACCAGCGACACCACCGATGAATCCAACCCCGCCATCACCCAGATCACGGAGATCAAGGTGGCCCCCACCGGTTCCACCGCGGATGACAGCTTCGCTTCCGGTGCCGCGACGGTCTACCTGTCCCAGGATTCCAGCGGTAAGGTCCTGGAAGTCTACTACGTGGTGAGCCTGGATGCGCTGGGCAATGGCGAGCGCAACTTCGGCCTCCTGCTCAAGGACTCCGCGTTCTTCGAGTCCTGCATGACCTCCGCTGGCGTCAAGTGCAACGCTTCCTCGTTCCCTGTTCCCACGGATGCCTCCGCCTACGAGATCTACGCGGATGACGGCAATGGTGGCAAGGCGCTGAGCAAGTCCCGCTACAGCTGGACGAACGGTACCGGCGAGGATTCCCCCTCCACTTGGACCCTGGGAGTCAGCTTCGACTACAGCTTGACCAGTGACACTCCCACGGTCACCAACCGTCTGCTCTCCATCTCGATCTCGTAGGTGTGACCATGGCTGCCAGGATCGATTACAAGACGGAGCTCGCTGGCATCAAGCAGGCCGCGGCGCAGGCCGCCCAGACCAACACCAAGGTGGTGCAGACCGGCGATATCTCCGTCAGGACCACTGCTTCACCTCTGGTGAAGGCTTGTTTCTATGCGGCGGAGGCCATCCTGTTCATCCTTACCGCGATCGACATAGTTGCGGGTACGACCGAACATGTCACCCTCTATCTGCTCGCCATCATCTTGGGCATAGCCATCTTCTTCTTCCTGTCCAATAGTCGCGCGTACTTCGCCGTCGAGGGCATCCAGCAATACCGCCGCACCCTGTGGTGGGATGACGTGAAGGATCTGTCCATCGACCGCAAGAACCGCATCATCTACATCGAGAGCCGCGATGGCTACATCCGCAAGATCCGGGTGCAGAAGAAGGAGCCCGCGGAAACCTACGACCGCATCGCGGAGTTCTCACGCCGCATGCTCACCATGGCCGCGGCGCGCGCCGTCGCGAGGGGTGTGCAGTAGTCAGTCCTCGCGTTTGGCAAGCAGATAGCCGGGCATGATCGCGCAGGCGGCAAGCCAGGGCAGCAGGTTGACGAAGGGCTTGTAGATGCCTTCCACCAGCATGATCACCGCGAAGGCGATGGTCAGGGCCGCTGCGCAGAAGAGCGCCAATCCCTTCTCGTCCATGTCCCTGCGGTAGTGCCACAGTCCAAGGAGCAGACACAGCGGAACCATCAGCTGCAGCAAGAGGAAGGCGCAACCCGCCACTACCCCGAAGTCGTACGAGACCTGCAGCGCGGCGTTGTGTGCGGTGTTGGCACCCGGTCCCAGGCTGTCCCTGAAGGGGTCATCCACATCGTGCCCCAGCGGACCCATGGCCTCCCAATACGCACGCCAGATGCGCAGGCGGTCGTTGCTGAAGTCGCCGCCCTCGCTACCAAGACCCAGGTGTTCGAGTATCTCCCGGCACGATTCCAGGAAGTCGTTCCCGCTCGCATTCTCCTGGAACTCCAGGTCGACATCCTGCGTGAGCTGCAGACTCTCCGCCACCGCGCTGTGGATGGGCGCCGTGCTCGCATTCGCCCCCAGGCCGCTCGCGTAGAACAGCAACAGTGCCGCGGCGACGGTGGTGGCCGCGAGTCCCAGCGTGTCGCGCAGGAGGGTGCGCAGACGACGGTGCTCCGCCTCACGCCAATCGACCCACAGCCATACGATCAAGATGAGCACGGTGGCGATAAGGGCGCTCCTGCTTCCACAGAAGAAGAGCAACGCGAGGTCGCAGGCGGCCAGTATGAAGCAGAGCACGCGCTGCCATTGCCTGTAGCAGCTGCTCACCGCCCAGAGCAGGAAGGGGAGGCAGGGCAGGAGCACGAAGGCGAAGGTGTTCGCGTTGTCCATGATGCCGCTGTAGCGACCGTTCCCGATGGGGTGCCCCAGCACGCTCAGGACCAGGATGGCACAGAACAGCAGTGTGGCTGCCAGCGCGAGCGTCCCGGTCGTATCGCCGTGGTCATCGCGGCTTCCCACAACGAGCCAGAACGCCGGCAACTGTACGAGCGCCATGATGGCTCCGCAGAGGTATTCGGCATCACGGAACATGATGAAGGCCAGCAGCATGCTCAGGGCGATCAGCAGCCAGGGGATCACGATCCACGCCGGCCAACGCTGGGATTCCATGCGCTTATCCGCCATGAAGAGGGTCAGGAGGGCGAAGGCTCCCATGAACAGCATGCGGTTGCGCTCCATCTGGACATTGCCCAGGTAGACGCTGTAGACCAGGATGCCCATGCAGGCGCATGCGGCCACGAGTGCCAGGATGCGGCGCAGGAAGCGCGGCATGAGGCGGGGGAGGAAGGTCAGGATGTCGAGCAGCCAGCTCAGGACCTTCTGGTATGGACGCACCACCACAAGCTGGAACAAGACGACTCCTCTCGCGTTGTGGATACGTGTACATGATAGCAGGCGGAAGGTTACGTGAACGTATCGGCTGGTCCATTCGGCTCGTGAAGCTCCTGCATGAACCGTGGAGCCCCCTAGCACAAGAGGGCGTTTTGCTCTAGAATCCCACTATCTGTGTGCGAACGAAAGGTACTAAGCATGTCTGGACATTCCAAATGGGCAACCACCAAGCATCGTAAGGCAGCGCAGGACGCCAAGCGTTCCGCCCTGTTCTCCAAGCTCACCCGTGTCATCACCGTCGCCGCGCGCGAGGGTGGCGATCCCAATCCCGATAACAACGCCGCACTCGCTGCCGCGATCGCCAAGGCCAAGGGCTATTCGCTGCCCAAGGACAAGATCGACCTGGCCATCAAGAAGGCCTTCTCCAACGGCGGCGATTCCGCCAACTTCGAGTCCGTCACCTACGAGGGCAACGGCCCCTGTGGCGTCAAGTTCTATCTCGAAGCCCTGACCGACAACCGCAACCGTACCGCGGCCGACGTGCGCAGCGCCTTCACCCACAGTGGTGGCGAACTGCTCACCAGCGGTTCCGTGGCCTTCCTGTTCCAGCGCCGTGGCC
Source organism: Coriobacteriales bacterium (assembly GCA_017434185.1). Taxonomy (GTDB): domain Bacteria; phylum Actinomycetota; class Coriobacteriia; order Coriobacteriales; family RUG844; genus RGIG2431. The sequence goes on along the minus strand of JAFRFV010000004.1, from coordinate 8,974 downwards.
AGATCACGCTCGACAAGACCGTGTGCGAGGACGAGGACGAGCTCATGATGGCCGTCGCCGAGGCCGGCGGCGATGATTACGAGGATGCCGACGAGGAGTGGGTCGTCTGGACCCAGCCCGGCGATCTCATGCCCGTCAAGAAGGGTCTCGAGGAGCAGGGCCTGGAGGTCAAGGGTGCCGAGCTCGTCATGCAGCCCAACACCCCCAAGGTGATCGACAACGCCGCCGATGCCCGCAAGGTCCTGCGTCTGGTCGACAAGCTCGAGGACCTGGACGACCTGCAGTCCGTCTACCACAACATGGAGATGACCGACGAGGTGGCCGAAGAAGTCGAGAACGACTAGCCCCCAAAGAACAACGTGCGCTCCCAACGGCGGCCTTCCGGCCGCCGTTCTCATTCCTCCGCAAAGAGGGATGGTCCCTGCGGCTATGCGCGCAGCACTTATCCCCACGCTTCTCGCACACATACGATCGCTCCAGACGGGGCACCAATGGCATCCACACCTTCTGTGTGTGTGCTGCGAGCGTTTTGGGTGCCGCCAGGAGGCGTTTTTTGCCATGAATCGTCAACATGTCGTGTTTTGCCTGTGATAAGCGCATCCAAACCCAAATAATCGACAGGGAATGGCCGCAACCGCTCCTCTAGCACACACACGATTGCTCCAGACGGGGCATCCATGGCATCCACACCTTCTGTGTGTGCGTGGCGCGGCAAGGACCGTTCCCAAATGCGCAAAGTGGAACCGTCCCTGATCGTGGTGCTTTACGAGTGGCGCGGGATGCGTTATAGTGATGCAAACAAATGTTTGCTTTCATGTTGCGGAGGCACTGGTGGAGCAGGAGACCTGCATCATATTGGGCATCGATCCGGGCCTTGCCAACACCGGTTGGGGAGTGGTGGCCAAAAGGGGCAGTCGCTATCGCTGCCTCGCCTACGGCTGCCTTTCGACACCGGCAGACCAGGACATCGCAACGCGTCTCAAGAATCTGCACGATGGCATCGTCCGGGTGGTGGAGCGCTACCACCCCACTGAGTTGGGTATCGAGCAGATCTACTTCGGGGCGAACTCCAAGTCCGCCTTCGCCACGGGCCAGGCCCGTGGAGCCGTGCTGGTTGCATGCGCCGCCGGCGGCCTTGAGGTGGGGGAGTACACGCCCATGCAGATCAAGCAATCCGTGGTGGGCACGGGCTCGGCCGAGAAGGAGCAGGTGCAGTACATGGTGCGCGCCATCCTGGAGCTCGACCATCAGCCCAGGCCGGATCACGCGGCGGATGCCCTGGCCGCTGCCATCTGCCATGGCAATCTGCGCGCCGTCAGCAAGTTGATCGAGGAACAGGAGGAGCGATGATCCATTCCCTCAGGGGTACGATCCTGCTCAAGACCCCCAATGCGGTGGTGATCGAAGTGGGCGGCGTGGGCTTCATGGTGAGCTGCTCCGCCAAGACCGTCGCCGCCATGCCCGCCATAGGTGAGCAGGCCATGGTCTGGACGCACATGGCCGTGCGGGAGGACGACATCTCGCTCTATGGTTTCGCCAGCCAGGAGGAGCGCGCGTTGTTCCAGAAGCTGCTGGGCGTCTCCAGCATCGGTCCCAAAGTGGCGCTCTCCGCGCTCTCCACCTTCGATGCCCCCACGCTCGCGCAGATCATCGCCGCCGGCGAGATCAATCGTGTGGCCACCATCCCCGGCGTGGGCAAGAAGACCGCGCAGCGCATCGTGCTCGAGCTCAAGGGCAACATCGAGGACCTGCTCTCCGGTGTGGGAAGCACCCCCACGCTGGCCGGACAGGTCGACGACGATGCCCTGCAGGCCCTTCTCGCCATGGGATTCGCCCCGGATGAAGCCAAATTGGCGCTGGAAGGGTATGATGGACCCAGCATGGATCCAAGCGCCGCCGTGCGCTACGCCCTCAAGAGATTGGGTAGCAGACTGTGATGTGGGAAGCCAACGACTTCAATTCGGAAACGGAATACTCCTGGACATCCACCGAGCAGCGCTTGGTCACGGGCAAGCTCACCGCTGACGATCTGGAAGTGGACCGCTCGCTCCGCCCCAAGCTGCTCAAGGACTACCTGGGCCAGCGCCGCATCAAGGAGAACCTGGGCGTGCTCATCTCGGCGGCCAAGAGCCGCGGCGAGTCCCTCGATCACGTGCTGCTCTCCGGCCCTCCGGGCCTGGGCAAGACCACCTTGGCCACGGTCATCGCCAACGAGATGGGCGTGAACATCAAGACCACGAGCGGCCCCGCCATCGAACGCGCGGGCGATCTGGCCGCCATCCTCACGAATCTCGAACCCGGCGACGTGCTCTTCATCGACGAGATCCATCGCCTCAACCACATGGTGGAGGAGGTGCTCTATCCCGCGATGGAGGACTTCGCCCTGGACATCGTGATAGGCAAGGGTCCCGCCGCCCGCTCCATGCGTCTGGACATCCCGCGCTTCACGCTCGTCGCCGCCACCACGCGTACTGGTCTGCTCACCGGCCCCCTGCGTGACCGCTTCGGCATCGAGTTCCGCCTGGATTACTACCCGCCCGAGGACCTGCGCGACATCGTCAAGCGCAGCGCGGGCATCCTGGATGTCTCCATCGACGACGAGGGCGCCATGGAGATCGCGCGCCGCAGCCGTGGCACACCGCGTCTCGCCAACCGTCTGCTGCGTCGTGTGCGCGACTACGTCGAGGTGCGCGGTGCGGGCAGCATAAACGAGGACGCCGCCGCGCAGGCCCTGGCCTTCTTCGAGATCGACAGCCTGGGTCTGGACATGATGGACAACAAGATCCTCGAGCTGCTCTGTTCCACCTTCGCCGGCAAACCGGTGGGTCTCTCCACCATCTCGAGCGCGCTGGGCGAGGACGCGGGCACCATCGAGGACGTCTACGAGCCCTTCCTGCTCCAGCAGGGTCTCATCCTGCGCACGCCCAAGGGGCGCGTCGCCACCAAGCGGGCGTTCGAGCACATGGGCATAGCCTACGGAGCCTAGAAGGAGTCATCCATGCTGCAGCACGACTACATCATGCGCGCCATCGTCCAGCTGGCCGTCGCCATCCGCGAGGCCCTGCAGAACAACAAGGGGGGAGTACGCGATTCACAGGCTTCCCGCGACCAGCTCGAAGAGGTGATCGGCGTCGCCGCCGACATGGACTCCTCCATCCTGCTCTCGCTCTCACCTGAATCCGTGGCGAGCATGCTGCAGCTGGGTGCCACCGATTCAAGCGTGGCGGAATACCTCGTGCACGCGCTCATGCTCGACGCCGACTACCTGGAAGGCGACGGCTATCGCGAACTCGCTCTGTTGCGCCGTCAGCAAGCCATCGCGATCACGGAGGCGTACGATTTCCCCTATGCTCAAGACCGCCTGCCTGCGCTCCTCAACCCCACCGGGGCCGCGGATGAAGCGGAGCGCGACCGCTTGGAATCCGAATACCTCTAAGTGCACCTTTGATCTTGCACTTGATTTGAGCATCGAGTGATTTATTGAAGCTCGCGAATTCACCAAGGAGCGAATCGACTAACTCAAGCAGGGCTTGTATTTGGCAGACAGTCCTTCGTGTCTCCTTTCGCGCCCAGTCTTGTCCTTCCTCTTGTCTTGCTTTATTCTGTTCATACTTTGTGTACGAACGAATAGACAAAGGAGAGGAGTTGACGCCCATCATGCGTAAACTCGCAGCAGCTTTCTCTTTGGCGATTGTCCTTTTTATCTCGCTAGCCTTCACCTCAATCGCCTGCGCCGAGGTCTACTCCGGCACCTGTGGTTCCGCAGGCGATAATCTCATTTGGATTGTTGATACGGACACTGGTATTCTTGAGATATCAGGCAACGGCACGATGAAAAGCTATGCTGGTACAGCGACTGGCCATGGGCCTTGGTGCTCTGCAAACCCAACAATTGTCGTGATCGACGAAGGGGTCACATCGATTGGCGCCTATGCTTTCTATGAATGTAGTTCAATAACTCAAGTTGAGATTCCAGACTCCATGACAATGATTCAGAATAATTCTTTTTCCTATTGCACATCGTTACGTTCCATTATCATCCCTCAAAGTGTTTCTTCCCTAGGATCCAGCGTCTTTCTTGGATGCACTTCCCTCGAAGCAGCAGATGTTAGATGTAAGAAACTGTCACAAGGGCTGTTCACAGGGTGCTCAGCTCTTGAAACTGTCACAATCAGCGCGGGTGTTAAAACGATTAATGCGAGCGCGTTTGCTCGTTGTGGCTCTCTAAAGGCAGTTGAAATTCCAGATACTGTGACAACAATTGAAAACGAAGCCTTCATGGGCTGCACAGCTCTTACTGGCATCAATCTTCCAGATTCAGTCACGTCGATCGGATACAGCGCTTTCATGGGATGTTCGTCACTTCAGTCGGTTGCGATCCCCTATGGAGTCGGTACTTTATCCGACAGGACTTTCAAGGATTGTACATCTTTAATAACAGTCTCGATACCCGAAAGCGTTACCACGCTTGTCGCCCATGTGTTTATGGGATGTTCCTCGCTGGAGGCAATTGAAATACCGAGTAGCATTACATATATCGGCGGGAATTCTTTCAGCGAGTGCTCTTCCCTTGTGCGCATCTCATTTCTTGGACCTGCGCCAACAATTGATGATTCCGCATTCTCCGATATCACTGCAATGGTCTACTATCCCGTTGGTGATCCAACTTGGACCGAAGAAGTTTGTCAGAATTATGGCGGCGCGCTTACTTGGGTACCCTCTGGTGTCTTCTCGGGCGTTTGTGGTGCCGAGGGAGATAACCTCACATGGAGTCTGGATACCAATACCGGTGTGCTGGTGATTGCTGGGACCGGGGACATGGGCAGCCATCCGTGGTCGGAATACAGTGCTTCAGTCGAATCTGTCCAAATCGACGATGGTGTCACTTCGATCTGCGCAGAAGCTTTCAGGGGTTGCACTTCGCTTGAATCAATTGCTCTTCCGGATACTGTGACTTCTATCGGCGGGATGGCTTTCCGGGATTGCTCGAGCCTTTCTTGTTTCATTTTCCCGAGTGGGGTGACTTGCGTCGGAATGGGCGAATTCTGGGGTTGCTCTTCGCTGGTCTCGGTAACATTACCAAACGCCCTGGAGTCGATTGAGAGTCATGCATTCAGGGGGTGCTCCGCTCTTTCTTCAATTGTTATCCCAGACAGCGTTCAAATGATCGGTGAGTATGCTTTCACTGATTGCGAAGCTCTTGAAGAAATCAACATCCCCGAAGGTATGACGGAAATCGGAGATTTGGCTTTTTGTGGATGCACGTCACTTGAGAATCTCGTCATCCCATCAAGTGTAGAGCGATTGGGACAAGAGAGTATTTGCTATTGCACTTCCTTGAAGAGCATGGTTATCCCCGCCAGCATTGTTGGAGATAGGGCATTCCGCAATTGCTCCAATCTCGAGTCTGTGACTTTCACCAGCAACGTGAGCACCATTGATGTTAATGCCTTCGCGGCATGCAACGCCCTCAAATCAATTAGATTCGAAGGGAATGCTCCATCTATCAGCAGCAATTCGTTCAGCGGTGTCATAGCGACAGCTTACTATCCAAACAACAACCCAACTTGGACAGCAAATAAGAGAAAGGGCTATGGTGGTAATCTCACCTGGGAGCCCTACGAGCTCACCTCAGGCGTCTGCGGAAATGATCTTGTTTGGGTTCTCGATACAGAATCCGGCGTCCTTGAAATCACCGGAACTGGTGGGATGTACGATTATCACCACCCTGAAGCCGAAGAGATCAACGGTAATGTAATATATGTTGATGGTTGTGCGCCGTGGATTTATCAACGATCCTACATCACATCTGTTGTTGTCGACGAAGGGGTAACATCAGTCGGAACATGGTCTTTCCCGGGCTGTCAGAATCTTTCATCTGTTTCCTTGCCCTCAACTCTGAAAACGATTGGTGATGGATCATTCGACTACAACACCTCTCTTCAGTCGATCGTTATCCCAGAGGGGGTTGAATCATTTGGCAAAGTGGTATTCAGGGGCTGCCATGAGCTCAACTCCATTTCACTTCCAAGCACTCTTATTGTTATGGGATCCTCGTGCTTCACAGATTGTTCTTCCCTTGAAGCAATCGATTTGCCTGAAGGAATCGCATCGATTGAGCCAGGGACATTCCGCGGTTGCACGTCTTTGGCGACTGTTTCCATGCCAGATTCTCTGGAGTCAATTGGGCAGAAGGCTTTTCTTGATTGCTCGAGCCTTACTTCCATCTCAATTCCCGAAGGTGTTATCTCGATTGAAGATGAAGCGTTCTGCAACTGCTCCGCTCTCGCTTCCGTTGTCTTCCCTGACAGTTTGGAGACAATCGGCGGTCTTGCTTTTCAAGATTGCGTAAGCCTCACTTCCATTACAATTCCAGCTAATGTCGATAACGTCGGCTCCCAAGCGTTCTTCGTATCCCATGCGGCTGGGCCAAGTTCACTTTCCTCCGTTACCTTCCTTGGCTCAGCTCCCTCGATCGGTAATTCCGCCTTCAACAATATCACTGCGACTGTCTTCTACCCGGCGAATGATTCCTCGTGGACGGATTCGGTGCGGCAAGACTACGGCGGTTCTCTCACTTGGCTCATGTGTGGGGAATGCGGTGATGATCTGACTTGGTCTTACAACGACAAGACGGGAAAGCTTTCGATTGCTGGAACAGGAGCCATGTACGATTATGGTGGATTGACGAACCGTCCTCCTTGGTGGGACCTCAAAACGGAAGTCTCCACAATTGAACTGAGCGATTCGATATCGAGCATTGGTGACTATGCGTTCTCCGGTTGTGGTATTTCAAGTATAACGATTCCTGAGGGAGTTTCATCGATCGGACGGTACTCCTTTGCCGGCTGTGAACTGCTTGAAACAGCCGCCATCCCCACCTCTGTGGTGACGATTGGCTACCAGTCTTTCAACAATTGCGTCTCCCTGGCAAGTGTCAACTTCGCAGAGAACTCGCAGCTGGTTTCCATCGGCTCATACGCTTTTTCGAACACCGCGATTGAATCGATTGATATTCCTGGGACGGTGAGATCGATAGGCAGCTTCGCTTTCTCTGGATGTGGCTCACTTGTTTCCGTTGATTTCCCATATGGAGTTACGTTGCTGGATTACAGTGTTCTTTCTGGATGCAGCTCGTTGGTTTCAGTGACGATTCCAGCAAGTGTCACTGAGATTCATGGTGGAGCTTTCGCAAATTGCGCATCTCTGGAGTCGATCGTCATTCCAGATTCTGTGACAATACTCGGAGATGAAGGTAATGGCGGTGTCTTCAAAGGTTGCACCTCGCTTACCGAGGTCACCCTTTCGAATAACATCAGCATCATCAGAACAGGGCTCTTCTGGGGCTGCACCGCGCTCCAGACGATAACTATCCCAGCGGGTGTCAGTAAAATCAATGACTGGGCTTTTCGTGATTGTACAAGTCTTTCTCTGGTTTACTTCGAAGGTCATAAGCCGCAATTCGGCACAAGCGTGTTCACGAATGTTACAGCTGAAGCCTCGATTCCGGCTTTTGATGACACTTGGGTCAATCTTGGCAGCTATGAAGGGAATATCACTTGGGTGAAACGCGCGGCAGATATCAGCAACGCTGTCGTTCAGCCAGTTGAGCCTGTCTACTACACTGGCACCCAGCACACGCCTGATGTCAGCGTGTATCTTGATGACACCGCACTCATCAAGGATGCCGATTTTGAACTTGAATTCGCTGATAACATCAATGCTGGTGAAGCGCACGCGCTCGTCAAAGGCATCGACAATTACAAAGGAACGATCGATGTGCCCTTCCAGATTCTTCCGTTAAGCTTGGAGGATGTCGAAATCGTTGGGATCGCCGACCAAACCTGGACTGGTTCTGATCTCAGACCTGAACCTGAACTGTCCATCGACGGCAAGACGCTCGTGAAGGATGCTGACTACGAACTTGCATACGAGGACAACACCGAGCTCGGCACCGCCACCATCACGGTGACCGGCAAGGGCAACTTCAGCGGCATGAAGACTGTGACCTTCCAGATCGTGCCTGCTGACATCTCTGGTGCTGAGGCAGCGACGATTGCCGACCAACCCTGGATTGGTTCTGCCATCACTCCCGAACCCGTTCTGTCCTTCAACGGCAAGACGCTCATCGCGGGAAGCGATTACGACCTCGAGTACTCTGACAACATCGACCTCGGTACTGCGACCATCACGATGACCGGCAAGGGCAATTACGCCGGAACGAAGACCGTGACCTTCCAGATCGTCGCGACGGATTGGGAGATCAACGACCCTGGTGTCATCGCACCTGCGACCGGTACGGTGGGCCGTCCCATCACCTTCAGTGCCGATATCTCCGGCTACACCCCCAACCTGCGCTATAGCTACGCATGGTCCTGGGAACACCAGTGGGGTGATGACTGGAGTTCGACGAGACTTCGTACCGGTGACTACACCGCCGAGCTCTCCGACACGTTCGTTCCTAAGAAGTCCGGTACCTACTACCTGTGGATCGATGCGATCGACCCGGATGGCAAGAGCGCAACGTCCGAGCAGGTCGCCGTCGTGGTCTCTTCCGCCGACTGGAGCCTGGATGGCATCGAGGTGGCCGACTCCGCCTACATCGGAGACGAGGTCGAGTTCTCCGCGAAGGTCGCCGGAGACGATGCCGACCTCGTGAGGTTCAGCTACGCCTGGAGCTGGGAAGGCCAGTGGGGTGACGATTGGAGCTCCACGAGGCTGCGCACCGGGGATTACACCACCGAGCTCTCTGACACCTTCACGCCCACCAAGGAAGGTACCTACTACCTGTGGATCGATGCCACCGACGGTGAGCGCACCGAGACGGCAGAGCGCGTCGCGGTGAGTGTGACCAAGGTGCCTCCCGCATGGACCCTCAAGGGCATCGAGGTCACAGACTCCGCCTACATCGGAGACGAGGTCGAGTTCTCCGCCAAGATCGAGGGCGATACCACCGGCCTTACCTACAGCTACG
>JAFRFV010000027.1 GCA_017434185.1 Coriobacteriales bacterium | reverse complement strand
TGCTCAACAGTGCGCAAAACCCCAGACCTGCGGCGACGGAGAGGAACGCGGGCAGGGCGTGCGCTTCCAAGTGAAAGTGGGCGTAGGCTGCCGCCCAGCGTGCGAAGATGATGGCCCCCGCGACACCGGCGACGAAGTATGCGAGGAAGCAGACGACCGCGGGGATCTCCATGATGCGTGTCAGCACCAGGATAGCCGTGGCGAGCGTGACGCATGCGACGGCCGCGGCCATGGCGGCGGGGGTATCGAAGATGAAGCGCAGTTGCTCGAGCTTGAGGAACAGCAGGGCCAGCGTCGCAACCAGGGCCACGACCCCGGTGACCTTCATCCAGCCCACGATCGCGGGACTGAAGTCCGCGAAGGGCAGGATGGCCGCGCTGCACAGGCCCACACCCCAACAGACGACCATCGTGAAACCGTAGAGCGCGAAACGCTTGCGTACTTCGTTCTTCGATTGCATCCCTGTCCCCCTGGCGCTTATCCCCCCGATTCCAATTGGGAGTGAGTATAGCCTGTTTTGGGCTATTGTCAAAATGACCCATTCCGGGCCCCCGTCACACGACGAATGACCCACACGGTTCCGTGGAGACCCCCTATCTTGAGGCCAGCTGCTGGAGCTCGCCGCGTCCGGACAACGGCGGAACCCAGAGGCACGTAAACGATAGCAAGAAGAAGGGGGTTTCAAAGTGTTTGAACGTGCTCTTTCCCGACGCTCGTTCCTCAAGATCGCGCTCGTATCGGGCGCAGCCGCCGCTCTGTCAAGCCAGATGGTTCCCGCTCTCGCCGAGCAGCCGGTTACCTCCGCACCCACCGGCACCGGCTCCGAGCGTATCAGGACCTGCTGCCGCGCCTGCGGTAAGATGGAATGCGGTGTCATCGTGACGGTCAACAATGGCAGGGCCATCCGCGTCGAGGGTGACCAGACGGCCTTCCAGTCCCAAGGCAACTGCTGCACCAAGAGCCAGGCTGGTATCCAGGCGGCTTACAGCCCCGTCCGTCTCACGTATCCCATGAAGCGCAGCAATCCCAAGGACAGCCTTGATCCCGGTTGGCAGCGTATCAGCTGGGATGAAGCCTATGCGACCATGGGCACCAAGTTCAATGAGCTCAAGGATAAGTTCGGCGGCGAGTGCCTCTTCGGTATGAGCGGCACCAGCCGCATCTGGTGCATGAGTGGTGGTTACGGCGCCATCACCCAGTATTTCGATACGCCCAACACCGTTGTGCCGTGGCAGGTCTGCAAGGGTCCGCGTCACTTCGCCACCGCCGTCCAGTCATCCTTCGCCTTCAGCTGGCAGGCGACGGTGGATAAGCCCCGCGTTTTCGTGCGCTGGGGTTCGGCTACCGAGCTCTCCAACTACGATGATTCCTGCCGTACCACCGTCGAGGTCGCCATGCAGTGCGATTGCTTCATCTGTGTGGATCCCCGTTTCCCCAACCTTGGTAAGGAAGCCGATTACTGGCTGAACCTGCTCCCCGGCACCGATGCCGCTCTCGCTCACGCCTGGGCCAAGGTCGTCGTTGACAACGACCTGATCGACGACCTGTTCGTGAAGCGCTGGACCAACGCCCCGTTCCTGGTCTGCGAGGACATCGAGCCCAGTGGTGCCGCCTTCCATAACTTCCGCGTTGGCACCTGGGACATGAAGACCCGCCTGCTCAAGGAATCCGATCTGGTCGAGGGTGGCAGCCCCGTCCGCTTCATGGTCTGGGATAGCATCGCCGACAAGCTCACCTGGTTCGATTCCTCCGTCGCTCTGTGGGAGGGCGAGGAGTACGTGTTCCCCACCGCTGGCAAGGAAGCCAATCAGAAGAATCTGGTTCCCGGCGTCGCGCAGGGTTTCGTTCTCGATCCCACTCCCTTCGATCCGCTGATCGACCCCGCTCTCTACGGCGAATACAAGGTCACCCTGAAGGACGGCCGCGTCGTCAAGGCGAGGCCCGCTTGGGAGTACTATGTGGAGATGCTCGAGGACTTCAGCCTCGAGAAGGCCTCCAAGATCACCGGCCTCACCCAGGACCAGATCAAGGATTCCGCACTCACCTACGCCACCCGTCTCGACCCCGCTTCCGGTTACGGTAATGGCGGTATCGGTTACATGCTGGCCATCGAGCACTACACCAACTCCATCCAGAACGTCCGCTCCCTGGACACCCTGTGCGCCATCACCGGCAACTGGGATACCCCTGCTGGCATGCGTGGTCCCACCCTGGGCGTCTACACCCAGTACGGCAACTTCGCCCAGCTGGCTCCCGCTCTGGGTCTGCCCAGCCACGAGCAGTTCAAGAAGATCGCCGGTGGTATCGAGTTCCCCACGCTGCCGTGGTGGCAGTGGTGGGCTGACGCAACCTGCCTTTACGATCAGGTTCTGAGCGAGGATCCGTATCCCATCAAGGGCGGTCTCAACCAGTCCGGCGACTTCATGAACATGTCCAACAACCTCATCAACTGGGAAGCCTTCAAGAAGCTCGACTTCTTCGTCGACCTCGACCTCTGGCACACCCCGCTCACCGGTGCCTCCGACATCATCCTGCCCGTCTACCACTGGCTCGAGGTTGAGTGCCCGCGTGGTTCCCAGGGTTCCAGCGGCGCCGGTGGTTCCATGATCGCCACCGTCAAGGCCCCCGCCGAATGCAAGTTCGACGTCGAGATCATCATCGGTCTTGGCGAGGCCATGGGCCTGCCCTTCTGGACCGGCCTCGATCCGTGGCCGAGCGTCGACGTGGTCCGCGACGATTACGTTCAGAATGGCTACAAGGATTGGCACGAGTATCGCACCCGCTTCCTGGAGAAGGGCTGGTTCGACTGCAAGGTCACCGCTCCGCTGGCTTGGGGTACCTACCGTCGTTACCAGACCAACGTCCTGCGCGGTGATTACGGCCAGGCTGGCCCCGGCGTTCCCACTCCCACCAGCAAGATCGAGATCTGGTCCACCGTTCTCGAGTCCCATATGCCCGACTGGAAGGAAGCGCTGCCCCGCTTCCAGTACGACCCCGAGAACAAGGCCGTCAACAGCGAGATCCAGAAGAAGTATCCTCTCACCTGCATCACTGGTCGCCGCATTCCCGTGTACTTCCACTCCGAGCACCGTCAGCTTCCGTGGTGCCGTGAACTCTGGCCCTGCCCGCGTATGGAGATCAACCCCGCCGATGCCAAGGAACTGGGCCTCGAGCAGGGCGACTGGGCTTGGATCGAGAACGACTGGGGCAAGGTTCGCCAGGTCGTCGACATCTATCCCGGTGTCAAGAAGGGCTTCATCAACGCCGAGCATCAGTGGTGGTTCCCCGAGCTCGAGCAGGCTGGTCGCGGTTTCCAACTGAGCCAGATCAACTGCCTGGTTCCCACCTATCACGAGGCCCGCTGCCGCGTCTGTGGTTCCGGTTACCTGCGTGGTTATGCCGTCAAGGTCTACAAGGCCACCCCGGAGAACTCGCCGTTCGGCAACCCTGTTCCCTGTGGTGAGGACGGTACGGAGATCATCCACACTCCTGACGATCCGAGGCTCAAGGAATGGGCAGTACTCGACTATGAGGGGAGGGACTAATCATGACTCAGTATTCCATCGTCACCGATCTGAATCGCTGTGTCGGTTGTCTGGGCTGTATGGCGGCTTGCAAGGTCGTCAACGATGTGCCCATCGGTTCCTACTGGCTCAAGGTCCTGCGTGTTGGCCCCAACGCTGAGGCGGTGGGCGGGGACTATCCTGAGATCGGTATGTATTTCATGCCCATCAGCTGCCAGCACTGCGCCAAGCCCGAGTGCGTCCAGGTCTGCCCCACCGGCGCCTCCCAGAAGATCGCGGATGGCACCGTCCAGATCGACAAGGAGAAGTGCATCGGCTGCCAGTTCTGCGTCATGGCCTGCCCCTACGGTGTGCGCTATCTGAACGCCGAAGAGCGCGTCGTCGAGAAGTGCACCCTCTGCGAGCAGAAGGTCAGTGCTGGTGAACTGCCCCAATGTGTGAGCCAGTGTGGCGGTCGCGCCCGTTGGTTCGGTGATCTGGATAAGGGCATCGAGACCTTCAAGAGCGCTCCCCGCGGCATGATCGGCCATGAGCAGGAGCTCATCGCCGGTGAGTACCTCAAGCCCTGGACCGCGAGCGAGGTCTACAGTCTGCCCGACGTTGGTAATGGTCCGTCCTATCGCTACATCCTGCGCAAGTGGAAGTGGCAAGGTTAAGAGGGGAAAGGGGAATAGACTATGGCAACTCAATGGCCTCTCGTGATCTTCACCGTGGCACTGTGCCTCGCCGGCGGTCTGCTGTTCATGCAGTCCCTGGCCGCCATCCTGGGCAAGGGTAGCGTCAAGTTCCAGAAGTACGCTGCTATCACCAACATCGCCGTCATCGTGATCGGTGGCATCGCGGTGTTCTTCCACCTGCAGCACTGGGAGAGGATCTTCAACGGTTTCGGTCACATCACCTCCGGCATCACCCATGAGCTCATCATGGT
>JAFRFV010000026.1 GCA_017434185.1 Coriobacteriales bacterium | reverse complement strand
ATGCCCAGCAGCATGCCCACGGGCAGCACCGGAAGCTGCATGAATCGGGTTCCCTTGCTGAGCATGAGCATCGTGCCGGCCAGCCACACACCGAAGGTGAGAATAAGCGCCCAGCTCTCGAAGCGATCACGCGTGAGCTTGGGAGCGGGCGCAGGAGCAGGCTTCTGCGCGGAACGGTCCTCTAGCGCAGGCCCCTGCTCCGAGAGCCCGCCTTCGGGATCATCGAGCGCAGGCTTCTGCGCGGAGCGGCGGAACGACCCCACGAGCAGATCGATCAGCGCCCATGCCGCCATGGCGAGTACGGCGATGCCGCCCAAGCGGTTCACGATACCCGCTTTGCTCACATCCAGCAGCGACTTCCAACCTCCGGCGAGCACAGGGTCATCGCGGAGCTCACTCACATACAGACTCGCATCGGGATAGATGGGCGCTTGGTTCGAGAGACTTCCCGTGGCGGCGGCGAACAGGTCCGCAACGCGTTCGACGATGACTCCTTTGCTGCAGATGAGCGCCGCCAGCAGCACGAACGCGGCGCAGAGCCCCGCGGCGACCAGCATCCGGCCGCGCTTGCCCCGCGCCGGCGGGAAGGCGGCCCCCAGCGCCAAGGCGGCACACAGACCCAGCGCCACCGCTGCATATCCCATCCACGCATCCCACACGAGCGCGATGGCAGCCAATGCCACACCCGCGCCCAGCGCCCAGCCCAGCTGCTTCCCGCGCGACTCGGCGAGCACGCACTCCCCGATGCAGCAGACCATGGAAAGCGGCAGGACCGCAAGCATGCAGTCGGTGTCGAAGTAGCCGGCGGTCGTATGTATGACGAAGGGCGCAGCCAAGCCGCAGAACACGCCGGCACAGACAGCGCCCCAGCGCATGCCCCGGCGCCTCAGGAACAGGTACGCGGGCACGGCAGCGAGCGCCGCCGCGACCATGGAGAACCAGTAGCACACGAGCGTCACATCATGCAGGTCCTTGGCGCCCACCAACTTGCACACAGCAGCCGCGGCGAGGGGCATGCCGTTGCCCAGCGCACTGTCGCGTTCCTCGTTCACGGGGCTCATGAGAGCATCCTGCGAGCGCGCGATACTCAAACGCCAGTCGTCATCGAGCGCCGCAGCGGCGGCACGGCGGATGAACAGGAAGGAATCCGGGTCCGTGGGATAGATGAGCCCCTGCTCGTCGCGGTGGGCGTCCTGATCGGCTTCGCTCACACCGGAGAGCGCGAAGGAGGGCAGGCGCACCGCCACGCACAACGCGAGCACGAGAAGCAGGACCAGAAGGTCGAGCAGCCATGCAAGCCGAGTGCGCGGGGCATCCTCTTCCGAGCGGCGGCGGGCCAATCCCTTCCCTCCTTCCGAGCGAATGGTTATCCTTCGAAACGAACAGTTGATTGTAACCCAGCGCCACACACTCGAACAACTCCGGCGCTTGGAAAGCGAAGGCATGATGAAGCTGTTGGTGATCATACCCGCCTACAACGAGGAGCAGACCCTGGAGGCCGTGCTCGCGGACCTTCGCGCCCATGTGCCCGCCCTCGACGTGCTGGTGATTGACGATGCCTCCACGGATGCCACAGCCCAAGTGGCGGTGGCGGGAGGCGCAGCGCTTATCCACCATGATCAGAACCGCGGCGTGGGCGAGACCGTGCAGGATGGAATCCGTTACGGCCTCGAGCACGATTACGACTCCGTGGTGCAGTTCGACGCCGACGGCCAACATATCGCAAGCTACCTGCCCGACCTGATGGCGGCCAAGGAGCTGCTGGGCGACGGCATCGTGATCGGCTCGCGCTACCTGGACGCCGACGAGGACGAGGAGACCCTGAAGCAGCTGGCCAAGCGCATCATCGTACGCTGGATCCACTTCAGGACCGGCTTGGACCTGACCGACCCCACCAGTGGGATGCGCCTGTTCGGACGCGGTGCCATGGAGTATTTCGGCAAACCCGGCAATCCCGCGCCCGAAGCCGACACCGTCGCGAACCTGCTGGCCAGCGGCATGCCCTGGATCGAGGTGCCCATACAGGTGCGCCCGCGCGTGGCCGGGCACAGCTACCTAGCGGGATTCAAGGGCTTCCAGTACCTGTGCCGCATGTGCCGGAATATCAAGAAGGTATGAAACGAGGCGCATCGCCCCAATGCAGCTTGCTTGAGACAGCGGGGTGCACGAGCGACGTGAAGTCAAGGTCCGCCGCTGCCGGCACATCCCCCAAGAAGGGGTCCGCGATAAGCGCATCGTATGTGCCGTCTCGCAGAAGCCTCAGGTACGCCGCTTCGTTCGCGAGGTGCGCATCACCCGCTTGAGCCGCCGCCGCATCCCATGCGAAGAAGCTCGCCACATCGATGCCACGCCCGTCGCCCTCGAGCCGCATACGTTCCCGCAGTGAATCCGCCAGCACCTGGTCGCCCACGATGAGCGCTCGCCCCGGTGCGCCCGCCGCCTGCGGCACCTGCGGTGCCGGCACGCTGCCCGCGAGCGCCGCCTTCACGCGATCGAGCCAACACTGCGTGTGCGCACCGCCCATGGGGAAGCCCGCCAGATATGGTGTCCCGAAGCGTCGCCGCAGATACTTTGCCAGCTGCACACCGGCCGCGCTCACCGCCAGGTTGAGGGTCGCAGCGCCGCAGTCGCGCAGCTGCTCGAGCGT
Source organism: Coriobacteriales bacterium (assembly GCA_017434185.1). Lineage (GTDB taxonomy): Bacteria > Actinomycetota > Coriobacteriia > Coriobacteriales > RUG844 > RGIG2431. The sequence continues at coordinate 3,917 of JAFRFV010000026.1, read as the reverse complement.
GAGCCCCATGAAGAAACGCGCACCAACCATAATGCCCGCACCTTCCAGCAATGTCACCAGATCCGCGTCGTTGCCCACGTCACCAAAGTCGAGCGGGCTCATCCCCAGGATGTTCACGCGCCCCGGCACGACGCGCACGTCCCGCTCCGCGAAGCGCTCGACAAGCGCCTTACCAGCCATGACGAGGCCCTTATCGTAATAAGCGAAACCCGTCGTATCGAAGCCCAGCGCCGGCTTGCCGCACAGTGCCTCGACCTCACGCGCGATGCCCGCCGTGTCCATTCCGATGATCGCGGGCACAGGCGTTCCCACCAGCGCGATCAGATTCACGTCCATATTGACGGCCGCGTCGCACACGCGCTCCACCAGCTTGGCGTCCTGCCCCAGGATCGCATCCACGTTGCGCAACGTGGTGCAGAGCACGGGGCGCTGTTGACGCGACCAACGCGGCTCGTCGCAGTACACGTAGTGCGCCGTACAGCACGAGGCGTCGTTGATGATGGTCAGACAGCCAAGGTCATAGAGTGCACTGCACACGCCCGAATAGTCGGACGCGAACGGCGGCAGATAGATGCACAGCTGTCCCATGGCTCAACCCTCCTTACCCACCGCGGCGCGGATGGCCGCCATGAGTTTGTGGATGCCCTGGAAGCCGAAGTAGCCCTCATCGTGCCAGATGTCCACCACATAGCGTGCATCCAGCAGTCGCGCGCAATCCACGCCCAGCGCCAGGCAATCGCTACCCAGTGCGCTCTCGTACAGATGCGTATGGCTTTCCGCGCGCGTCACCAGCACCTGCGGACACTGCTCCAGGATGAAACTCTCCGCCTGTGCGTCCAGCTTGAAGCGGTGATTGGAGCGGAAGATGCAACGCACGTTGAAGCCGTAGCCCAGCAGCGCCTTCGCAGCCGCGAACACCATGAGCGAGAATTCACAGTCAATGGCGACGGGCAGACCGTCCAGCAAGCGCGCCGTGCGCTGGGCATCCTCGCGACAGGCCTCCACCTGCGCGCTCAAATCAGGCTCAGGTTCGCCCAGCTCACGGGCGATATCGCAGTACAAGTGCGCCACCGCCTGCGCATCGTAGCTGGGTGTGGCGACGATGTAGGGGATGCCCAGACGGTCGCGCATGAAATCGGCCGACGCGGTGTTCATGAGCCGGAACACAAGCGCCAAGCGACTCGCGCCCATAGCTTGGTAGTCTTCATAGGTCTCGCACGCATGCAGCGCGCGCAAGGGCCCCAAGCCCCAGCCGGCCAACATGTGTAGCAGGTCGCAATCGGGGTCGAATGGCACGAAGGTACCCAACAGGTTCACGCCGTTGTCATGCTCGTGCGGAGCCCGGGGCAGGATGAACGAGTACTGCGTGGAAAGCAGATTGGACGCCATGTTCATGCGCTCGTTGAGCGACACCGGATCTATGTGATCGATGGCGAACTGACACTGGGGATAAGCCCTGCGCAGGCGCTCGAGCAGCGCGGTTTCGTCGGTGCCCAGGAAGTCGTCGATGCAGAACACCGCCAGCTGGAAGATCCGGGGTGCGGGGTCGAGCAGTTCGAGCAGCTCACCCACGCTCTCCACCATCAGATCCTCGTAGCGGCCGGACACGACATCAGCTTGGCTGATGAACAGGAAACTCACATCCTTGCGCTCACCGTATTGACGCGCATGGATGTCGTGACGGCGCGTGCACGAGAGCGGCCCCACGTACAGGGTGTGGCTGCCGGGGATGTGCAACACCGTGTGCTTGCGGGATACCTCGGGCAGGTAGAAGCTGAGTCCGGGGCTTCCGCTGCCGGCCAGGTCGTCGTTGCGCTTATCACCCACGCGCGCCACCCGCTTCCAGGAGACGCTTGGCCAGGTTGCGGAAGATACCCGCCACCTCGCTTCGCGGATACGCCTCGACGGCGGTCATGCCCGCATCCTCGCCCCAAGTGATGTGATCGCTACGCGGTATGTCGGCGACGATGTCGCAGCTCAGCTCATTCGCCACCGCCTGAACGCGTGCGAGTTCGTCGACAACGTTGCGACGGTTGAGGATGATGCCGCCCAGCTGCGCGTATCCCCTGGCGCGGAAATTGCTGATGGCCGTTGCGATGTTGCGCGCAGCATACAGCGCCATCTTCTCGCCGGAGGTCACGATGTAGACCACGTCCGCATACTGGGCTCGCATGGGCATGGCAAAGCCGCCGCAAACCACGTCGCCCAGCACGTCGTAGAGCACGACATCGGGTTGGTAGACCTCGTATGCGTCGAGCTCCTCCAGCTTGTCGAAAGCGGTGATGATGCCGCGGCCAGCGCAGCCGATGCCCGGTGTGGGGCCGCCAGCCTCCACGCACAGCACGCCGCCGTAGCCCTCGTGCACGATGTCTTCCAGCACGATGTTGGCAGCGTCCGCCTCGCTGCGGATGAGATCGAGAACCGTAGGATATTCCTGGCCGTGCAGGATCAAGCTGGTGGAGTCGCTCTTTGGGTCACAGCCGATCTGCATCACCTTCAGGCCCATCTGCGCGAATGCAGCGGCAAGATTCGCGGTCACGGTGGACTTGCCGATACCGCCCTTGCCGTAGATGGCGATCTTGAGCATCCTATGCATGCGCTTGTCCTCCTCTGCTCATCATGCCTTGTCGTGGCTGCGCAACTTACGCCCCAGACAGGCTCTGCGTTCGATCTGTGGCACATCCGTGACGCAGAGCTCCACGCGGTAGAGCTCTTCCAGCACATCCTGCTGCAACATCGTGTCGCTTTCGCCCACACTCAGGTGCCCAGCGCGGTCGAGGATGGCCGTTTTTCCACCCATCAGGATGGCGTGGTTGGGATCATGCGTCGTCATGACGACCGCATAACCATTCTCGCTCAAGGATAGTGCCAACTCAAGCGTACGTATCTGGTTCCCGAAGTCGAGGTGGGCTGTTGGCTCGTCGAGCAGGATCACCTTGGGATCCTGCACGATGGCGCGCGCGATCACCACTTGCTGGCGCTGGCCACCGCTTATGTCGGTATAGGGACGATACGCCAGGTCCGCGACCCCCATGGTCTCGAGAGCTTGGAAGGCGGCGTCGTAGTCCTCCTGTCGCGGGCGCGAGAAGGGCCCCAAATGGGGCGCACAGCCCATCACCACGAAGTCCAGTACTTCGAAGGAGAACGCGAACGAGAGCTGCTGGCGCACATAGGCGACGCTACGTGCCACGTCGCGCGCACTCATCTGCTCGATGGGCTGCCCGCACAACAGGATCTCGCCCTCGCGCGCGGGGTGCAGGCACATGAGAGCGTTCAGGAGTGTGCTCTTTCCGGCACCGTTGGGCCCCAGGATGGTGAGGGTCTCGCCCTGTGCCAGGGTGAAGTTGGCCTTATCCACAACGGTCGGACCCAGGCCGTAGGCCAGCGACAGATCGCGCACTTGGTAGATCATGTCTGCTGCAACCTCGTTTTCTGTCGATACAGGAGTACCACGTAGAACGGCGCACCGATGATGCCCGTGAGCACGCTTATGGGCAGCTCGGTGGTGGTGATGGTACGCGCACACGTGTCAACCACCAGCAGGAATATCGCTCCCAACAGCGCGGCGGTGGGCAGGAGGCGTTGGTTGTTGGGCCCCACGAACATACGTGAGAAATGCGGGATCACCAGACTGATCCAACCGATGGTGCCACACAGGCATACCGACGAAGCCGTGAGCAGGGTCGCGAACAGGATGGTGAGGTCTCGGATAAGGACGACGTTCACACCAAGGGTGCGGGCTTCGATCTCGCCCAACGACAGGAGGTCGATCTTCCACGCCAGTATGAACAGCGCCACCATACTGATGAGAATGACGGGGAGCACGGATGCGATCTCGCCGTACTTGACGTAGGCGAAGCTGCCCATCTGCCAGTAGGTGATCTCCGCAAGCTCGGTCTCGGGATCCGCTACGTACT
>JAFRFV010000268.1 GCA_017434185.1 Coriobacteriales bacterium | reverse complement strand
TGGCGCCGAAGAAGCCGTCGATGCCGGGAACGTTCTTGATGATGTAGGCAGCATCCTTGGGCTGGCTGATGGGGCCGCCGTGGCAGATGACGATGGCGTCGGGGTTGATGTCCTTGACCACCTTGACGATGCCGGAGATGATCTTGACGCAGTCATCCAGGCTCTTGGCGGTCTCGGCGCCGATGGTGCCACCGGTGGTCAGACCCATGTGGGCGACGATCAGGTCGGCGCCAGCGCGGGTCATGGCAGCAGCCTGCTCCTCATCGAAGACATAGGGGCAGGTGAGCATGTCGAGCTTGTGGGCCTCGGCGATCATGTCGATCTCCAGCTGATAGCCCATGCCGGTCTCCTCGAGGTTCTTGCGGAAGACGCCGTCGATAAGACCAACGGTCGGGAAGTTCTGGACGCCGTTGAAGCCCTGCTCCTTGAGCTGCTTGAGGAACTTGGGCATCACGCGGAAGGGATCGGTGCCGCAAACGCCAGCCAGCACGGGGGTGTCCTTGACGACGGGCAGGACCTCGGCGCCCATGTCGACGACGATCTGGTTGGCATCGCCATAGGAGAGCAGACCGGCCAGGGAGCCGCGGCCAGCCATGCGGAAACGACCGGAGTTGTAGATGACGAACAGGTCAGCGCCGCCCTTCTCGGAGGACTTGGCGGTGATACCGGTACCCGCACCAACGCCCAGGATGATGTTGCCTTCGGCGATGGACTTCCTGAAACGAGCGAGGATCTCTTCACGGGTAAGATCGAGCATTGTGACTCCTTTCACTGTTTATCTCGAGCGCCGCGCCCTTTGCGCAGCCGCCCAATTACCTGGTTCTCTACGCCATGAGCTCGATGAGCTTCTTGGCAGCGGTGAGCGCGAAGGCATCGTCGTTGATGTTCGCGTTGATCTCGACGATCTCGCACTTGGCGGGATCGATCTTCTCGTGCAACGTGGCATACAGGGCGGCGTCCTCGTCGGGGCCGTAGAAGGCCTGGCCGGGAGCGTCGATCATGCTCACGCCACCCAGCGGCAGCAGCATGGCGCAGGGGCCGGTGGACATGTTGACCTTGGAGGCCAGCGCCTCGCCGATGGCAACGCACTCATCCACGGTGGTGCGCATGAGCGTGACGGTGGGATTGTGCTTGTACAGGTTGCGGCTCTTGTACTGAGCGGGCACGGTGTCCCAGGGGCCGAAGTTGACCATGTCGGTGGCGCCCACGCTGATGACGGTGGGGATGCCGTTCTTGGCCGCAGCCTCGCAGCGGGTGGGGCCAGCGGAGAGCGTACCGCCCGCGACCTCGTCGCACCACTCGGTGGTGGTCAGGTCGAGAACACCCTTGATGAAGCCGCCGTTGATGAGCGACTCCATGCACTTGCCGCCGGTACCGGTGGCATGGAACACGAGCACCTCATAGCCCTGGGACTCCAGGTAGGCCTGGGCCTTCTGGACGCAGGGGGTGGTCACGCCGAACATGGTGGCGGCGATGAGGGGCTTATCACCCTCCATCTTGTGCGACTTGAACTGCAGCATACCGGCCAGAGCATTGATGGCGTTGCTGAAGATGGTGGTACTGAAGCCGTTCAGACCCTGCACGTCCACGATGCTGGGGAACATGATCAGGTCGGAGGAGCCGATGTAGGGAGTGGTGTTGCCAGCGGCGATGGTGGAGACGACCACCTTGGGAACGCCAACGGGCAGCGCGCGCATACCGGCAGTGGAGATGGTGGTACCACCGGAACCGCCCATGCTGAACACGCCGTCGAAGCGGCCCTGGGCATAGAGCTCGGGCAGCAGCTTGGCCATGCCGTCGGTCATGGTCGCGGTCGCGATCGCGCGGTCGCGCTGGGCCACGATGGCCTTGATGTCACCGCCACCGGCAGCGGCCACGACATCGTTGCTGATATCGGGCTCGAACTTGGGGTCGAAGATACCGGCATGGATGGTGAATGTCTTGAAGCCCAACTCCTCGAAGCACTTCTTGACGAAGGCGAACTCATCGCCCTTGGTGTCGAAGGTTCCTACGATTGCAACCGTCTTCATGCGTCCCTCTCCTTTTTCAGGGTCGAAGTGGTGGATTACGAGCATGAAGATTGTAGGCTAAGCAGCCGGGGCAGGACGGAAATACACCGATTCGCCACCACGGGGTGCACAGCTTGTAGACACGCCTGAGATTGGGGATAAGCGCAGCGCGAACAGAGGTGCCGCCAAGTTGGGGTCCCAGCTTGGCGGCACCGTTGGATCGGGAGTTGTGGATGCGGCCCTACGCGAGTTCGAGCCTTCCGCGGAAACTCTTGTAGATGATGTAGTGATAGAAGAGCACCAGCGGCACACCGATGCAGGCGATGATGGTCATGCACTTCAAAGTGAGCGCGCTGCTGGCCGCCGTGGCGATGGTGATGCTCGCGCCTACGCTACCCGCGCTGGCGACCACCAGGTTGGGGAACATGCTGCACGCACACAGGAAGACCAGGAAGATGGCCGCGGCGCTCTGCAGGATGAAGGGCAACAGGTCACCCGCACAGGCACCCATGATGCCCGGCGCGGCGGGGGCATCCGCGGCGGCCTTGCCAACGGGAGCCTTCATACCCAGCAGCAACGCACCCACGAGCGCAGCCACCGTGAGCAGCGCCAACAGCACGCGCACGATGCCCAGACCCGCCACCATATGCGGCTTCACGAAGGCGAAGACCCACAGCGTGGCCAGCGCGAACAGCGCGAGCGCGGCGATCTGGAAGTAGCGGCGCAGCGTGATGGCGCGGGCACGTAGATCGCTGTCGACCGGCGACTTGAGCGCGATCCAGCTGGCGCCGGCGGCCAGGAACATGGCCAGACCCAGCAGACCGCAGAGCAGCGTGAAGGGCTTGATGAGACCCAGCAGCGGGATGCCCGCGTAGTCGCCGTTGGCGGTCAGCGGCACACCCGCGATGACGGTCCCGCTGGCCACGCCCAGCAGCAGCGCGGGAAGGGCGCTGCCGATGAAGAAGCCCCAATCCCAGACCTTGTGCAGGTCGTTGCCGTGATGCAGCTCGAGCGAGACGACGCGGATGATAAGCGCGAAGAGCACCAGCATGATGGCTAGGTAGAAACCGCTGAAGGTGCAGGCGTACGCAGCGGGGAACGCGGCGAACAGAGCGCCACCGGCCGTGAGCAGCCAGACCTCGTTACCGTCCCAAACAGGAGCGATGCTCTCACGCAGCAGCTCCTTCTCCCCTTCCGTCTTGGCGATGAAGGGATACAGGCAGCCCACGCCCAGGTCGAAGCCATCCAGCACGAAGTACCCGGCGATGAGCAGGAAGATCAGGAAGAACCACAGGATACCCAGCGCGCTCACCGTGCCACCTCCTCGTCGAGCAGGTCATCTTCCAGGTCATCGGCGGCATCGAGGTCCGCCTCGACCGCCTCGGTGCCACCCACGGTGACCGCAGCGGTTGTCTTGACCGCGCTCATGATGCGGCCAAGCAGGGGCTTATCCCCATCCTCGAAGACTTCGGGGCCGGTGCGCACGATCT
>JAFRFV010000267.1 GCA_017434185.1 Coriobacteriales bacterium | reverse complement strand
CGTACTGTTGGTCGATCATGCCCAGGTCGAGGTCGAAGTAGGCGGCGAAGTTCTCGATATGCGCCTGCAGCGTGTTCTGGTAGATGGTCGTGGCGTCCTGCGCGCTGATATCCCATTTCGCTTGGTATTCCGCGTTGCCTTCCGCGAAATAGAACAGGTCGAAGTTCCCCTTGACCGAAAGCTCGATGTCCTTGGGGTCGGCGTCGGAGAGTCCTCCCGCGGTCTCGCCGTTCTGGCAGCCAACAAGGCCACCGATGCAGGCGATGGCGAGCGCGCAGATGAGCGCCAGCGTGAGCTTCCGGTTCTTCATGGTGTTCCCCCTCGTGCAATCGTCCGGCTTCCGTTCGTGTATGCTAGAATATCACATTCGGGCGCTGCTTCCAGAAGGCGTCCGCACCGTATCGAGCAAGAAGGGGAGACCATGCGCATCTACAACACACAGACCCGTACCAAGGAGGAATTCGTTCCGCGCGAGCCCGGCAAGGTCGCCATGTACGTCTGTGGTCCCACGGTCTACAACTACATCCACATCGGCAATGCCCGCACCTTCGTGAGCTTCGATGTGATCCGCCGCTATCTCATGTACCGCGGCTATGACGTGCGTTTCGTGCAGAACGTGACGGACGTGGACGATAAGATCATCAACCGCGCCAACCAGGAAGGTCGCAGTGCCTCCGAGGTGGCCGAGGAATACACCGCCGCCTTCATCGACGTGATGCACGGCCTGACCGTGCTCGACCCCACGGTGCGCCCGCGTGCGACGCAGGAGATCCCCGAGATGATCGCCCTCGTGCAGGAGCTGATCGACAAGGGCCACGCCTACGAGCAGGATGGCAGCGTCTACTTCGCCGTGCGTTCGTTCCCGGCCTACGGCAAGCTGTCCGGCCGTGACATCGACGAGCTGCGTGGCGGCGAGCGCGACCTGCACGGTGGTTCCTTCGAATCCGAAAAGCGCGATCCTCTGGACTTCGCCCTGTGGAAGGCCGCCAAGCCCGGCGAGCCTTCATGGGATTCGCCTTGGGGCGCCGGTCGTCCCGGCTGGCACATCGAGTGCTCCGCCATGTCCAGCAAGTACCTGGGTCTGCCGCTCGACATCCACGGCGGCGGCAACGACTTGGTCTTCCCGCACCACGAGAACGAGGTCGCACAGAGCGAGGCCAGCAGCGGCTGCACCTTCTCCAACTACTGGATGCACGGCGGCATGCTGCTGATCGACTCCGAGAAGATGAGCAAGTCGCTGGGCAACTTCCTGCTCGCCAAGGACGTCATCGCGGCCCACGACCCCAACGTCGTGCGCCTGCTCATGGCGCAGACCCATTACCGCAGTCCCATGGACTACAGCGTGGAGCGCCTGAAGGAGGCCGCCGCCAGCTACGAGCGCATCGCCACCAGCGTGCGCAACCTGCTGTGGACCTCCAACCACATGAAGGACGATGACGCGAAGGGCGACGCCGAAAGCCGCGAGATCGTGCGCAAGCTGACCAACGACGCCACCGACGCACATGAGCGCTTCATCGCCGAGATGGACGACGACTTCAACACCGCCGGTGCGCTGGGCGTGATCTTCGCGCTGGTGAGCGAGGCCAACACCGCGCTCGAGGAGCTGCAGAAGAAGCCCGGGTACCTGTCCAAGAACGCGCTCTTCTTCGCCGCCGAGACCATCACCGAGCTGCTCGCGGTGCTGGGCATCCGCCTGCCCGCTCCGCCCGCCGCCGATGCCTGGCCCTATCAGGTCATCGATCTGGCCGCGGAGGTCGTGGGTTACCAGGGCAAGGACAGCCATGAGGCCGTCGACGCGCTGTTGGAGGCTCGCGCCGCTGCCCGCAAGGCCAAGAACTGGGCCGTCGCCGATGCCGTGCGCAATGGTCTCACGCAGCTGGGATTCCTCATCGAGGACACTCCCGCGGGCGCGCGTGTGACTTATAAGGGATAAGCACGGAGAGCAGAGGGGCGGTTGACGTGGCCGACTATCTCGAGGGACGCCATGCCGTGAGCGAGGCATTCGCCGCAGGCGTGCCCCTTGCATCCATCATGATCGCGGCGGGCTTGAAGCCCGACAAGGCGATCGACGCCATCCGTCGCAAGGCGGCTGGCGCCGGCGTACCCGTGCGCGAGGTGAAGCGCAGCGAACTCGACGAGCTCTCCGCCCACGGTGCCCATCAGGGCATCATGGCCGTCGCGAAGCCGTACCGCTATGCCAGCTTGGAGGACCTGATCAAGGCCGCCGCCGGCCAGAAGGACGCGCTCATCATCGCCTGCGACCACGTGACCGACACCGGCAATCTGGGTGCCATCGCCCGCAGTGCGGAGGTGGTGGGTGCGACGGGCCTGCTCATTCCCAACAAGCGCGCCGCCGCCGTGACCGCCGTGACCTACAAGGCCAGCGCCGGCGCGATCTCGCACTTGCCCATCGCGCGCGAGGCCAATCTGGCGACTTGTCTGGAGCGCCTCAAGAAGGAGGGCTTCTGGGTGATGGGTGCCAGCGAGAAGGCGAGTCAGGACATCTGGCATGCCCCGCTCGAGGGCCGCATCGTGCTGGTGATGGGCTCCGAGGGCGAGGGTCTCTCGCGTCTGGTGCAGGAGACCTGTGACCTGCTCGTCGCCTTGCCACAGGCGGGATGCATCGGTAGCCTCAACGTGGCGCAGGCCACCACCGCCATCGCCTACGAGTGGATGCGTCGCTGTCGCACGCAGGGGTAGGGGAGAAGCGCGCCATGGCCAGGATCCTGTTGGTGGACGGCTACAACGTGATCCGTTCCAGCCATCTCTACGACTACCTGGACAATCCGGACCACAGCGGCCGCGAAGCCGGCTTGAACGCCGTGCGCGAGGCGCTTATCTCAGACGTCGCCGCTTTCTCACGCGGCTATTACGATGTGACGATCGTCTTCGATGGGGGCGGTAACCCGGTGCCCCAGCCGCGCTACCAGAACCTGGCGGGCATCAAGGTGGTCTTCTCGCGCGCGGGTGCCAGCGCTGACAGCGTGATCGAGCGTCTGGCGATGGAGGCGCGCGAACGCGACGACGAGGTGCTCGTGGTGAGCAGCGACGCCAATCTGCAATGGACCGTCATGGGCGGCAAGGTCACGCGCATGTCCGCCGCGGGATTCGAGCGCGAACTCAAACGTTCCACCAGTGTGCTGGGCGACGACATCCGCAGTTCGAGCGGCAGTGGCAAGATGACGCTCGCCAGTCGCATCGACCCCAAGGTCGCGCTGGCGCTCGAGGCGATGGTCAAGGGCGACAAGCTCTGATACACTTCTTTGCGCGCCAGTGTGGCTCAACGGTAGAGCAGCTGATTTGTAATCAGCGGGTTGCGGGTTCGATTCCTGTCACTGGCTCCATGTCATCGCAGGTCGGGAGCTTATCGCTCCCGACCTTTCGTTTGGTGCCAGCCAAGGGGCGAGTTGGGCACGCAGCTCGAGATGCTTCCTCTCGAAGGCAGCGGGATCCTGGATGCGGATCCGCTTGCCCAACGCGCGCGCAATCATATGAATCTGCGCAGCGAAGGCCCTCGGGTCCTTCAGGATGGCGGTCGTGCAGATGAAGTAGCGGAAGTCCTTATCCTGCAGCGCATTGTTGCGACGGTCGTCGTATTCCCGTTGTCCGTCATCGCCATGCGTGCTCTTGGAATTGTACTCCAGCGCCACCTTCTCCTTTCGCCAAAGCAGATCCGGCTTGAGCACACCGCGCCCCACTACGCGCGACCCCGCATGACCGAGCCTCACCTCCTGGTTGAGCTCGGGTCGTGGCAGATTGAACCCGCCCATGCGATAGGGGAGCGTGCAGAGCATCGTGAGTGCCGTCTCTGCGGTGCTGGCCGATCCGGGAATCACGTAGCGCAGCGCCTTGCGCGCCTCGACGGTTCCGGGATACTTGTGTTCAAGCTTCTCGATGAAGTCCCGCAGCGATTCGGGCGTGCAGAGAGGCGGTCTGGAGCGCTGTCCCGCGACACCATGCGGATCGGGCATGTAGGTGCCGCAGAACTCGAAACCCAGCTTGATGCTGCCGACGATGTCCGCTCTCTGTGCGGCCTGCACGAAGCACAACTCCGGACAGACCACGTAGAGGCCCGGGGCGATCAGCACCGCACAGGGAGCGCTGCGGGCGACCGTGCAGATGTGTTTCACGAAAGAGTCGCTCAGGCTCCCTTCCTTCGCTTCGAGCGTCATGACATCCAGCGGAAGGGGCAGGTGGAATGATTCCGCGACCGCCCTCGCATCCTTCGCCAGGACGCGCGTCATCGACTTCCCCGTCACGATTCTTCTCTGGGAATCCAGGTATCCATCCCCGTGAAGACGCCAGAAGAGTCGTGCACTCTCGTGTGAGAGAATCATGCCGCATCACCCCTTGAGCTGTTGGCAGGAAAACCCCGAACCCTTGGGATGGATTCCAAGGGTTCCTCTCTTTCTGCCATCATCGGTCCAGTTTTCCCAATAGATCATCGATTCCTGCCATCTCGCGCATCGGAATCCCAAGGGATTCCCTTGATCGCGCCATTCGCTCATCCGCATCCCAATACATCCTCCATTCCTGCCAATGGACGTCGTCGAATCCGACTCTAGCAGGGGAGTCTTACGAATCTCTTGTCAGAATCTGAAACGAATGAGCATGTTTTCTGAATCGGATCTGATCCCGGTCTGAAACGCCTTCACGACTCCGGGCGTGTCCATACGCGAACAAGCGCGATGCCCGCCCGTCGCGATGGCATCCAGCAACTGCCACTCAAATAGCACGTTTCCAGTTGCATTTCCCTCTGAATCATGTATGATTCGAATTGATATTCTTATCATGATGGTGTATTGCGTCACCACGAGGGGGAGATATGGATAACGAACGTGAAGAGGTCCAGGAAGCCTTGGAGTCAGAAGCCGCCGCGAAGGAGGATGCTCCCAAGAAGAAGTCCTGGTTCCTGCGTCACAAGATCGCGGTCGCTGTGACCCTGGTGGTCGTGGCCGCCGCGGGCGTGGGCTTTGGCATCTGGCACAACACGCCGCACTTCTGCGGTGCCATCTGCCATCACCCCCAGGATCCCTACAATCCCACCTACTACGCGGAGCCGGGTCAGCCCGCCACCGACAAGTGGGGCAATCACGTCGCGAACGCCAGCGGCATGCTCGCCGCCACCCATCGTGCCAAGGGCGACCTGGTGTGCATGGACTGCCATGAGCCCGCCATGAAGGAGCAGATCACCGAAGGTCTCGAGTGGCTCACGGACGACTTCTACTATCCGCTGTCCGAGCGCAACTTCGAGAACCTGGTCTTCTACCGCAAGGACGCCGCCCCCGAGGAGTTCTGCCTCAACGAGAACTGCCACGACTACACCAAGGCGACGCTCTCCCAGGTCTACGCCGACAGCACCCGCAACCCGCATTCCTGGCACCACGCCGAATACACCTGCAACGACTGCCACAAGTCCCACCGTGCCTCCATCATGGTCTGCTCCGGCTGCCATCAGGACGCCATGATGCCCGAAGGCTGGCTCACCCTCGAAGAGTCCCGTGAGCTCGACACCATCTTCGGCTACTACGACGACGAAGAGAAATAGCCCGCTGGACACGGTGAGGGTGATCGAGTGGGTTCGAGAAACGTCATAGCGGGGCTCACTGCCGCAGCGGTGGCGGCCCAGGGCGTCATCGCCATCGCACAGGGCAAGTCGACCCTGCTGCGCCCGCCGGGTATCCAGGGGGAGAAGGACTTCGCGTCCCGTTGCGTCAAGTGCGGCAAGTGCCTTGAGGCCTGCCCCTACAAGGCCATCGAGGCCGCCGGACTCTCCGCCGGTTACGGTGCCGGCAGCCCCTGCATCGACGCCCGCGCCTGCGCCTGCCGCCTGTGCGAGGCCTTCCCCTGTG
>JAFRFV010000266.1 GCA_017434185.1 Coriobacteriales bacterium | reverse complement strand
GCTCGGCCTCCTTGCGGGCGGCTTCCTCGGCGGCCTTGCGCTCGGCCTCACGGCGCTCCTCCTCCGCACGTGCGGCACGCTCGGCCTCACGGCGCTTGCGCTCCGCTTCCTCGGCGGCACGACGGGCGGCTTCCTCGGCGGCGCGACGGGCGCGCTCCGCTTCCTCGGCGGCCTTGCGGGCAGCCTCCTCCGCGGCGATGCGGGCAGCCTCCTCCTCGGCGGCCTTCTCCGCAGCCTGGGCCTTGGCAGCCGCCTCGGCCTTGGCGCGTGCCTCCATCTCGGGCTTCATGGCCTTGCGGATCTTGGCCACGTATGCATCGTTGAGCGTGCTGGCATGGTTCCTGGCAGGGATCTTCATCTGCTCAAGACGCTCCAGCATCTCCTTGCTCGTGAGGCCGAACTCCTTGGCCAACTCGTGTACTCTCATCACAGCCACAGGGCAACACTCCTATCGCTCATCCGTCTTGCCGACGAAGCTTTGGAACTCATCTTCGAGCCTTGCATAATCATCGTCCGTGAGCGCCACCTTCAAAGCGGCGTTCAGGCGGTGCTTGCGTCGTACGTCCTTGAAGCAGTCGCCATCGGGACACACGTAGGCTCCCCTACCGGGGGCCTTGCCGCTGGGGTCCAGGCTCACCTGACCCCGGGCATCGCGCACGAAGCGCACCAAGGCGCGCTTATCCCCTGCATTCCTGCAGGAGATGCAGCTGCGAACGGGTGTCTTGCGCGCCTTGCCCTCCATACCTACCACTTGCTCCTATTCCGCGTCGTGGATGCCGCAGAAACGGCTACCCTCGCGGGCCTTGTTGCGGCAGCGGACGCCGTTGGGGCCCACATACTCGCAGCGGACGAAGTCCTCATCGGCGTCATCGAGCAGCGACGCGGCGGGCTTGGCGGTGCGGGCCACCAGGCTCGCGCTCTTGATGTCGATGTGCCAACCGGTGAGGCGGGCGGCCAGACGGGCGTTCTGGCCCTCCTTGCCGATGGCCAGGGAGAGCTGGTCGTCGGGCACGATGACCGTGGCATAGTGACGGTCGGCGTCGATCTGCACGTTGCTCACCTTGGCGGGAGACAGCGCGTTGGCAACGTAGACGGCCGGGTCGTCGTTCCAGGCGATGACGTCCACTCGCTCACCGCGCAGCTCGCCCACGACCATGCGCACGCGGCTGCCCTTGGGGCCAACACAAGCACCCACGGGATCCAGGTTGTTCTCGTTGGAGCGCACGGCGATCTTGGAGCGCACGCCGGCCTCGCGGGCCACGCTCTTGATCTCGACCACGCCGTCGTAGATCTCGGGCACCTCGATCTCGAAGAGGCGACGGATCACGTCCGGGTGGGTGCGGGAGACCACGATGGCGGGACGGGTGTTCTCGCCACGGGCGTTGGTTTCGATGTTGCTGGGGTCACGCACGTCGATGACAAGGGCCTTGAGGCGCTGGTTGTGCATGTAGCGCTCGTTGTCGGGGCGCTCGTTGCGCTCGTTGGGATTGCGCTTGGTGTCGAAGTGCGGAAGCTCCGCCTCCACGCCCTCGCGGATCTTGAGGATGGTGAAGTCGTTGGTCACCTGCAGGACGGTTCCCGTCACGAGCTCGCCCTTGCGGTTGGCGTACTCGCGGTAGATCTGCTGACGGCCAGCCTCGCGCACGATGTTCATGATGACGGCCTTGGCGTTCTGGGCGGCGGTGCGGGACACGTCGTCAGGGGTGACATCGCGGGGCTCGTACTCCGGGTACTCGCCGGTCTCCTCGTCGGGCTCGCCCTTGCCCACCATCTCGTAGACGATGATGCGACCGGAGTCGCGGTCGATGGTCACGCGGGCATCCCAGTCCAGGTTGAGCACGTTCTGGTAGCTCTTGGCAAGGGACTGCTCAAGACGCTCCAGCAGGTAGAGCTCGTCGATGTTCTTCTCCTTCGCCAGCTGCGCCAGCGCAGCGGTCAGTTCAGAGGCCATGTCGTTTTCCTTATCCTTTCCATACACTTCGCTTACAACGAAAGCACATCCACTACTTGAAGCTGATCTGGCCCTTCACGTTGGCCTTCTTGATCAGCGCGGGGTCGATCGAGACCTCCCCGTCGTCCAGCTCGAGGACGACCTTGCCATCGCGCAGACCCACGAGCTTGCCCGTCCACTTGCCACGGCCGTCGATGGGCTGGGTGCTCATCTGCACCGTCTCACCGGCGAAGCGCTCGTAGTCGGCCAGCTTGCGCAGCGGACGGTCGATGCCCGGCGAGCTCACCTCGAGCACATAGGCCCCCGGGAAGGGGTCCTTCTGGTCCATGTAGGCATCGATCCAGCTGTGGGCCTCCATGATCTGGTCGAAGCTGATGCCATCGGGCGTATCGAGGTAGATACGCACGATGGGCGCCTTCTTCGAGCCCACCAACTCGATGGTCACCAGCTCCAGCCCATGTTCCTGGGCAAGGGGCTCCATCTCGTCGATGAGCAGTTTGGCCATGTCCTTAGCCACTCTTGAGCGCTCCTCTCGCGGTCTGTTCGAACTGCTTCCCAAGCCTCCGGAGCCTTAGAACAAAAGAAAGCGGGACATGCCCACTTCCTCGTGAATGACTCGGTAGATTGGGGTCGCGCCCCTCACGGGCGCAGACGCAGGATGATTTATAACATAAAAGCCGCGAAAGGTAAAGAATGCAGTTCGAACGTACCGCGAATGGGATAAGCGCCGCGAACGGACGAGTCCGCGGCGCCCCGGATACTACCAGCGGTTGGCGACCTTCTCGGCGAAGCCCAGGAACTTCTCGATCTCCACGCGCGTACCGTCGTCGAGCATCATACTGCCGGTGAACCAGCCGAAGACCTGATGCTGGTCGCTCTTGATCACGAGCGCATTGGTGCAGGCCGCGCGGTCGATGATGGGCTGGAAGTGCATGGTGAAACGACCGTCGTTGGACGTGAAGGTCCACGGCTTCATGAAGTCGTCCTTGCCACGCCCATCCTTGGGGATGTTGAAGGTCACCTTGTCCAGCTTGTGCGCCACACCATCGAAGAAGAGCATGTTCTCGCTCGCAGCGCGGGTATCGCCAAAACCGTAACCGATGTTGAAGCCCAGCACGTGGTCCTTCCACAGACCCTGCGCGGCACCCCAGTACCAGGTGTTCTTGTAGGTCCAGACACCCCTGCCCCAGTCGAGCAGACCGAAGGCGGTCTCGGACTTGAACACGTGCCCGCCGCGGGGGCAGGCCACCACGCCGCTCGCACGCATGCCGATGATCTTCTGGTTGTAGTAGAAGTGCTTGGGCTTGCCGGGGAACGGCGTCGCGATGACCATCGAGTCCTGCGGCTCGTCTTCCAGCACCAGGTCGCACTCGAAGGGCTTGCCATCCTCGAAGTTCGCAATCCACAGCTTGAGGAAGCGCTTGCCATCCTCCACCTTGAAGTCGAGCTGGGAGTTCTTATCCTCGTAGTGGATGTGCCCCTGCTTGCTGCTGGCGGGCAGACCGGTCTTGCCCCAGGTGAGCGGCCTGATGAAGCTGGTGGTCTTCTCCTTGGCCTTCTTCAGGTCGATGTAGCTCGCGCTCACCATGTTCATGTAGGAGTTGTCGTCGATGGTGAGCGCCACGGCCACCTCGTTGTCGTAGATGAGATAGTAATCCCATTCCTTGATACGCGAGGCACCCGCCTTGATGGCAGCGCGGTCGTAGTCCAGGATCAGGGAGCGCGCGAAACCGGCCTCCCTCAAGGAGCCGTCCGCTTTGAGGAGTGGGCCCGCCGTCTTGATCTCGTGTTGCATGATGACCTCCCTTATCCCCTTCTTCTCTTGTGCGATAAGCGCTTAGATGACGATGCTCACCAGCCTGCCGGTCACCACCACGACCTTCTTGGGCGTCTTGCCGTCCAAGTAGGAAGCGGCGGCCTCCAGAGCGGCGGCCTGCAGCTCGTCCTTGCCGGCTTCCTTGGACAGTTCGACGCGGGCGCGCACCTTGCCGTTGATCTGCACCGGATAGGTGACGGTCTCTGCCACCGCCTGCGCGGGATCCCAGGTGGGCCAATCCTGCAGGTGGACGCTGCCCTGCTCGCCCAACACCTCATGCCAGAGCTCCTCGGCCCAGTGCGGGGCGAAGGGAGCGAGCAAGAGCACGAGCGTCTTGGCCGCGAAAGCATCCAGCTCCTGCAGCGGCTCGCAGTTCGCGCGCGTCTGTGCGGGCACGTACTTGAGGTACTCGTCGGTGGCGTTGGCCAGCTCCATGATGGCGGCGAGCGCGGTGTTGAAGTTGAAGCGCTCGATGTCGTCCGTGACCTTGCCGATCACGCGATGGAGTTCGCGATTGAGCGTCTTGGCGGCAGCCTTGCCCTTCGCGTCGTCCTCGGTCACATTGTCCTGACGCACATCCGGGTCGTGGGAGAGCAGCTGCACCTGACGCCACACGCGCTTGAGGAAGCGGAACATGCCGGCCAGACCAGCTTCGTTCCACAGCAGCTCCTTGTCCGGAGGTGCCATGAACAGGATGTAGGCGCGCACGGCGTCGGCACCGTACTGGGCGATCATGTCCTCGGGCGCGATGACGTTGCCCTTGGACTTGCTCATGACCTCGCCCTTGCCGTCGAGCACCATGCCCTGGCAGAGCAGGTTGGTGAAGGGCTCGTTGAAGTCGACCAGGCCGATGTCACGCAGGACCTTGGTGAAGAAAAGCGAGTAGAGCAGGTGCAGGAGGGCATGCTCGATGCCACCGATGTACTGATCGACGGGCATCCACGTGGCCGCCTTCGCGGGATCGAAGGGCAGCTCGCGGTTGTGCGGGTCGGTGGAGCGCAGGACGGACCAGCTGGCGCAGGTGAAGGTGTCCATCGTGTCGGTCTCGTGTCGTGCGGGGGCACCGCAGACGGGACACGTGCACTCGATGAAGCCCTTGTGGGTGGCCAGGGTCTCACCGGCGGCCAGATCGATGTCCTCGGGCAGGCGCACGGGCAGGTCCTCTTCCGGCACGGGCACGACGCCGCAGTGCTCACAGTGGATGGCGGGGATGGGATTGCCCCAGTAGCGCTGGCGCGAGATGAGCCAGTCGCGCAGGCGGAACTCGACCTTGCGCTTGCCGCGGCCCATGGCCTCCAGCTTGGCCACGACGGCATCCTCACCGGGGGAATGCTTGCCGCCCACCATGCCGGTGAACTCACCGGATTGCACCAGGATGCCCTCCGCGGCGTATGCCTGCTCCCAGTCGACACTCGTGACCACACGGCCCTGCTCCTCGCACAGGCGCGAATACAGCGGGTCGCTGGGTTCGAGGATGATGGGGATGATGGGCAGGTCGTACTTGCGGGCGAACTCGAAGTCGCGCTGGTCGCCGCAGGGCACAGCCATGACGGCGCCGGTGCCGTAGTCGGCCACAACGTCGTCGGCCACCCATACGGGCACCTTCTCGCCGTTGATGGGGTTGACCACGTAGCGGCCGGTGAAGGCACCGTGCTTCTCGTGATCGCCCATGGCACGCTGCACGGCGGTGATCTTCTTGGAGGCCTCCACCAGTGCCATGACCTCTTCCTCATACGGGGTGCCCGCCACGAACTCCGCGACGCGCGCGTATTCAGGTGCGAGCACGAAGAAGCTGCAACCGTACAGGGTGTCGGCTCGGGTGGTGAAGACGGTGATGATGTCGTCCGGAGTGGGATCGGCGGGGATGTTGCCGTCCTTATCACACAGGATGAAGTCAACCTGCGCACCCTCGCTACGGCCGATCCAGTTGGCCTGCTGCTGCTTCACGCGCTCGGGCCAGCCGTCCAGCTGGTTCAGGTCATCCAGCAGCTCCTGGGCGTAGTCGGTGATCTTGAAGTACCACTGGGTGAGATCACGCTTCTGCACCTCGCTGTGGCAGCGCCAGCAGCGGCCTTCGATGACCTGCTCGTTGGCCAGCACGGTCCCGCAGTCGGGACACCAGTTCACGGGAGAGTTGCGGCGCTCCACCAGGCCGCGCTTCCAGAACTGCAGGAAGATCCACTGGCCCCAGCGATAGTACTCCGGGTCGCAGGCCACTACGGTGCGGTTCCAGTCATACGAGAAGCCCATGCGCTTGAAGGACGCCTTCTGGGTGGCGATGTTGCCATAGGTCCACTTGGCCGGGTGACTCTTGTGCTTGATGGCGGCGTTCTCGGCGGGCAGGCCGAAGGCATCCCAACCCATGGGATGCAGCACATTGAAGCCCTTCATCTTGGAATAGCGGGAGATCACGTCGCCGATGGTGTAGTTGCGGACGTGTCCCATGTGGATGTCACCAGAGGGATACGGGAACATCTCGAGGACATACTTGTGGGGCTTGCTCGAGCCCTCAACGACATCGTTGATGCCGTCCTTCTCCCATTCTTCCTGCCACTTGGTCTCGATGTCCTTGGGGTTGTAGCTTCCAGTCAACGTGCTCGACCTCCAGTCGTCGACGTCAATTACCTTGGGTGATAAGCGCTATGCTACCACGGTGCCGACTACGGTCGTACCGTTGCCGGCGGGCGTTGCAGGCGCGTCGGGTGTTGCAGGCGCGTCGGGAGCTGCGGCGCTTCCATTACCGCTGGGCGCGTCGGGTGTTGCGGGCGCATCGGGTGTTGCAGGCGGTGCGGGCGGGACGTCGCCATTGCCCGGACCATAGCCGGGGCCGTAGGGTGCACCGGGGCCGTAGAGGGAATCACCATCGAAGCCGTTGCCCCAGTTGTCCAGATCATCGAAGTCGTATTCGTCGAAATCGTATTCGTCGAAATCGTAGGGATACGTGTAGTCGTCATCGATGTAGTAGTTGTCGGCTTCCTCGAGCAGGCCCGCCTCATCCATGATGACGGTCATGCCAACACAGCAGCAGCACAGAAGGATGAGCACGGCGAAGATGACACCCAATACGATGAGCACCGTCTTGGTCGTGCTGTTCTGGGGCGCCGGCGCAGGGCTGGGGGCATAGTTGCCGTACGGCGACTGGGGCGCGCTGTCCCACTGGGGCTGACCGGCGTAGGCTTGCGGTTGGGGTGCAGGCTGTTGGGGCGTCTGAGGCGTCGCCTGCGCCTTGGGCGCGACGGGCTTATCCTGGGTGGCTTCTTCCCTCTTGAGCGTGGGCGCATAACCGCTGAAGCTCTTGTAGGTCAGCTCGTGGGCGTGTTGGAAGGCCTTCTCATCGAGATCGCGGAACCAGGCATGCTGCTCCTCCATGTTCCAGGTGATGGCACCCTGGTCATCCATGGAACGCAGTTCCGCAAGACGGATGGGCAGCCCCGCCAGGGAGAACTCGTAAGCGCTCTCATCATAGGACAGCAAGCGTCCATCGATATGCGCGGCGATGATCATTTCGTTCCTCCTTGCTTCGAAGCCGTGCGCAAACAGCTTCGCGCACGATTCGGATAAGTATACCCGTAATGATTCCGCTTCGCATCAATGGCGGACGCAATCGTACGCTTTCGGTCAATCACCGAACCGTTCAAGGATGAAATCGCCGCACACATATTCAAGACTATACCTTCTTAGTAATTTACGCTATTCTTGCGCTTACGCATTCACAGCGCTTTGACGTCGCATGATGCGTTTTCGGGTAAGGTTGCAAGGAGCAAGATGGCACGTAAGCACTACATGACGGTTCATTCAGAGCGCACGGGCGAGCGCGTCGTCTCCCCTGGTGAGATCCTCACCAAGGAGCTCAAGAAGCAGCGCATCACCCAGAAGGAGCTCGCCGTCCTGCTTGGCCGCAGTGAGAAGTTCATCTCGCAGCTCATCACGGGCAAGGTGCGCCTGACCTACGATGTCGCCTACGACCTGGAGCGCGTGCTCAAGGTGCCCGCGAGCCGCTGGAACGCCGCTGAGGCAGCCTTCCAAGAGGTGCTCACGCAGCAGAAGCGCAATGCGGAACTCTCCAGCCCCGCCGTTCTCGAGTGGGCGTCCCATTTTCCCTATGATGCCATGGCCAGGGATGGTCTCGTTCCCCGCACCAGCGATCCAGCACAACAGGCTTCCGCCCTGCTTTCCTTCTTCGGTGTTGCGAGCACGGATGCCTTCTATGCATGCTTGGAGAGTGACAAGGGTTTCGAGCAGTTCAAGGCCAACGTCAAGAAGGTCAACGAACTGCGCTGACCCACCGTAGCTCTGCGGGATGCATCGCAGCCGAACGAATCAAGGATAAAAAGAAAAGAAAGCAAATGGTGCAGGGAAGTCCATTTGCTTTCTTCATCTTGTATATTCCATGATCCGCTGGCTGTCCTCCTCTCCCTCGAGGCCTCCGCATGCGGTCGGTGTCCCAGGTCGTCCGCTGCGGCTTTCCATTGCTTTTGGCATGACCCCACGGTAAAGTATCCGGTAACCGTATAGTCAAGAGTCTTTTCGAAGATTTCCAAGAAGGAGAGTCGGATGTCGCGACCCGACGAGACATACATGAGCACCGGAGAGTTCGCCAGACTCTGCCAGGTGAAGAAGCAAACCCTCTTCCACTACGACGACATAGGCCTCCTCCCACCCGCTTTCGTGGATGACAACGGCTATCGCTATTACTCGTATCGCCAGTACGAGACCTTCGTCGTGATCGCCTCCCTCAAGGAGACGGGCATGTCGTTGGCGCAGATAAGGGAATTCATGGAGCAGCCCACGAGCGTGTCCCGCCTGATCAAACTCTCCAAGGCGTACTCGGACCTGAACGCACGTATCGAACATCTCACGCGCGTGAGACGCATCCTGGGAGACGAGATGAACCGAGCACGCGCTGCATTGGCGGTGAGTAGCGAGGGAGTGGACTTCGAGGAGATGGCATCGCAGCGCCTCTGTCGCAGCGCTTATCTGGAGGATCTCGATGACGATGGCATGGTGCGCGCCGTGACCAACTTCTCGGCCAATGCACAGGTGCTCTACGCAGCGCTTCCGGTGGAGAACATCCTGAGCGGTGATTTCTCGCGCTATGCCTTCCTGCTGGCCAGGGAAGCCGACACCGCACGCGATTCCCAGGGCGACCCCATCTTCGAGACCTACCTACGCCCCGCCGGTACCTATGCGGTCATCTACCACAAGGGTCCCTACGAAGGGGTTGGCGAAAGCTATGGGGAATTGTTCGACGTGCTGGCGGAGCGGGGCATGCGCGCCAGCGGTTATGCCTATGAGGAGTATCTACGCAACGAGCTTTCCGCCGCCAGCCCCGACGACTATCTCACACGCATCTCCGTTCTGGTGGATAAGGACTGAGCGACCGACGTTCTACAGGAGCGGAAGGGACTCGAGAGCCTGCATGATAGCAGCTTCGTCGCCGTCGAGTTCCAGCTGCTTGTGACGGGATGTGGCACCACGTGCACAGCTGACCTTGCTCTTGGGCAGACCCACGGCAGCAGCGACCGCCTCGCAGGCGGCCTTGGTGGCTTTACCGGACTCGGGTGCGGCGGTCACGGACACCGCGAGCTCACGTTGCCCGGTGGCATCGACCTTCCAGCCCAGCACGGCGTTGCGTGCTGCCTTGGGGCTCACCACTATGCTCAGTCTCATGACAGTGCTCCCATCACATAAGATGGCCCGGTCCCCCATGGAACCAGGCCATCGTCAATGCATATCGAAGAGGTGCTAGTCCAGGTCGTCCACACCGAAGTCGTCATCGGTCTCGCCGAAACCGCTGAAGTCGGCGACACGCTGCTGCTGCGGAGCGGGAGCGGCATAGCGGCTCTTGTAGCCGGCGGGAGCGGCATAGCGCTGCTGCGGAGCGGGCGCAGCGGGGGCGGGAGCGGGAGCAGGCGCGGGCGCGGGAGCGGGGATGGCGGGCAGCTCGCCGTTCTGAGCGGCGTTCACGGCAGCCAGATCCTCGGGAGCCAGCACGGCATCGGCGATGTCGGAGGAGAGCTCCTTGTCGCCCTCGATGGCGAAGCGCTTGATCAGGGCCATGTACTCGTTGCGGAAGCGCTCCTGGGCACCCTTGAGACGGGCGAGGTCGAGGATGACCTGCTGCTTCTGGGTGAGGGCATCGCGGATGATCTCGCGGGCCTTGTTCTCAGCATCGCGGTAGATCTTCTCGCCTTCCACGCGAGCCTCGGCGCGGATGGAGTCAGCGCTCTTCTGGGCGCTGATGATGGCGGCGGAGATGGCGCTCGCATCGGCGCTCTTCTCAGCCAGCTGCTGCTCCAGGTCCTGGATGCGGTAGGCCTGGTCGCGGATCTGGTTCTCGTAGGAGAGCAGGGTCTCCTGGACCTCGATGCTGTCCTTGGCGGAAGGAGCGGGAGCCGCTGCGGGCGCGGCCTCCTTGGCCTTCTGGAGCTGCGCCTGGAGCTCGGCCACGCGGGCCCTGAGTTCCTGGTTCTGCATGCACAGGACGTCGACTTCCTCTGCAACGCGCTCGAGGAACACGTCGACTTCTTCCATGTCATAACCCCTGCGGGAATGCTCGAACGCCGCCTCTTGGATCTCTTGTGCTGTGATGCTCATGACTACCCTTTCCCTATATCGTTGTGGACCGTTCGGTCGCCACTGTTCACACTTGTTAGCATTCTAACGGTATGGTCGCGCTTTTGGTAGATGGAAGGCGGCCAGCTTACAGGACTTTCACGATGAGACGCGCGATGAGCTCCAGTACGATCACCGCGAACACCGGCGAGAAGTCGATGTTGCCCATCGGAGGGATGATCTTACGGAACAGGCCAAGATAGGGCTCGCACACACTGCCCAGGACGTCGTAGATATCCTTCATGATGCCCTTCTCGTGGGGGAACCACGACATGAGCACGTAGATGACGATAAGGATGACGTAGAAATCGATCAGTGCCGAGAAGAGACGTCCAATCATGAACCAGCCAACTCCTTGGATCGGTTGATCGCCGCTTCCACTCCCCTCTCGATGGCCTGGGGCAGATCCGCTGCCCGCATAGCCTGGAGTGCGGCGATGGTGGTGCCTCCGGGACTGGAGACCTTATCCATCAGGACCTGCGGCGACATGCCGCTCTCCTTCAGGAGCGTTGCGGTGCCCAGCATGGTCTGCAGGGCGAGTCGAGCGGCGGCATCGGGTTCCAGACCCGCCTTCTCGCCGGCGCGGGCGAGTTCGTCCAGCACGAGTGCGACGTAGGCGGGGCCCCTGCCGTGCAAGGCGCAGGAGGCGTCCTGCTGCTCCTCAGGGATGAGCACCGCGTCGCCCATGCGCGAGAACAGATCGAGCACCAGCTGGGCCTGTGCATCGCTGCAACGGCTGCCAGCGGAGACACTGCACATGCCCTGACCGCAGACGAGCGGCAGGTTGGGCATGACACGCACCACCGGACAGGAAATGGGCAGCAGGGACTCCAGGCGCTCTGTGGTCACGCCAGCGGCGACCGAGATGACCAAGCTGCCAGCAAGGGCTGCTTCCTGGGATAAGCCCTGCAGGACCGTGGGAAGGACCTGCGGTTTGACCGCCAGGATGACCGTATCCGCCGGCAGTGCCTGCGCGGCATCGGCAACGCAGGCGACCCCATAGGTCTCCTGCAGGTGGATGCGCTTGGCCACACCGGGATTTGCGACAACGATGGCGTCGCGGGGAGCGTTGGGAAGAGCCAGCAAACCCGCAAGGATACCCTCGCCCATCTTGCCGCCGCCCACGATAAGCAGACGGCCAAGGCGCTGGAACAGATCGCTTGCCATGTCCATCTAGCGCACGATGCCCGCGGTCTTGAGCTGGCGCAACTCGTCTTCGGTCAGGCCGCCGGGGGTATGCGAGAGCAGGAACACGCGGTCTGCAACCTTCTCGACGGAGCCGTCCAGAGCGCTCGCCACACCGAAGGAGAAGTCGAGGATGCGCTTGGCCAGTTCCGGACGCATCTCCTTCAGGGAGAGCACCACACGGGAGGTGCGCTTGAAGGCCTTGGTCACCGCCTCCGCCTCGTTGTAGGAGGCGGGGGTCACGATGGCGAGCTTGGGACCGGAGGCAACGGAGCTGGCAGTGACACTCGCGGGGGCATAGATGCTGCCGCGACGGGCAGCGGCGGCGGATGGTGCTTCGCCGGCGCTGCGCAGGAAGGCGGGTTCGTCATCCATGCCGGGTGCCTCTCCGTATCCCTGGTCATAGCCGCCGAAGACGGAGCTGCGCGTGGCGGGGCGATCCGAGTAGCTGCGCTCCACCACTCTCACGGTACGTTCGGGATCACGACGCGAATACGTCCTGGAGGGAGGAAGCGAGGAGCCGCGGTCGTCGTCGTAGTAATCGTCGTCAGCGGGCTGCTGACCATCGTAATCGTCGTATCGCTGCGAGTCGTCCCAATCCCCCTTGCCCTTGTTGAGGAAGGGGACCTTGGACTTGACCGTGTCGAGGAACTTCATCTCGCGTCCTTCCTACTCGCCCAGGACATCCTCGACGACCTCCGCAACCTGGGGGCTCGTGGTCTCGAGGTTGATGTTACGGGTGATCTTGGCATGCTCGCCTTGGCCGCGCACGATGTCGGTCAGGTCGATGCCGGTGGCTTCCTCGACGCTCTCGAAGACCTTGGCCATGACGACGGGCACATTACCGGCCACATCGCCAACGCCCTGGGCGTCGCCACCGATGATCTTCACGCTGTCGATGCTCGCCATGGGGGATGCGACCTCGCGCGCCACGGCGGGCAGGACGTTGACCATCATCTCGAGCTTGGCGGCGTCACCGTACTTCTGCATGGCCAGCGCCTTGCGCTCGATGGCTTCGGCCTCGGCGATACCCTTGGCGGCGATGGCGGCAGCCTCCGCCTCGCCAACGGCCTTGATACCGGCAGCCTCCTGCTCCTTGGCGTACTTGGCGGCTTCCGCCAAGGCCTTCTGGGCCTCGGCTTCCTTCATGGCCTCATAGGCCTTGGCCTCGGCGACGCGCTGCTGCTCGATCTTCTTGGCTTCGGCGTCCTTCTGGCGGCGGAACAGGTCCGCCTCGGCGGCCTGCTGGGCTGCGTAGCGCTCAGCATCGGCCTTCTTCTCGATCTCAGCGGAGAGGCGCTGCTTCTGAGCGTCGGCACGCTTGGCCTCCAGCTCGATCTCGCGCTCCTGACGTGCGATATCGGCGTCGATGGTGCGTTGCTCCAACTGCTTGCGCTGGGTCTCCTGGTTGATGGAGTAGGCGGCGTCGGCCTGTGCCTGGCGTGCATCGGATTCCTGCTTCAGTTCAGCACGCTTGATGCGCAACAGGTTCTCGCGCTCAGCGATGGCGGTCTTGGACGCGACCTCCGCCTGGTTGGCGGCCTGCTCGGCCTTGGCGGTCTCCTCGCGGATGATCTGGGAGTTGCGCGCCTTGGAGACGGCGGCATCCTTCTTGATCTGGGCCTCGTTGTCCACACCAAGGGCCTTGATGACGCCCTGGTCATCGGAGAAGTTCTGCACGTTGAAAGTCTTGATCTCCAGACCCAGGTTCGCCAGGTCGGGTTCGGCGTTCTGCTTCACCAGGTCGGAGAAGGCCTGACGGTCGGACACCATGTCCTTGAGGTTCATGTTGCCGATGATCTCACGGATGTTGCCTTCCAGAACCGGCTGCACCAGACGGGCGATCTCCTGACGCTTCATGTTCAGGAAGTTCTGGGCGGCGATCTGCATCATGCGGGGTTTGTCGCTGGGGATCTTCACGTTGACGGTGGCGTCCACCTGCACACCGATGAAGTCCTTGGTGGGAACCGGCTGCTCGGTCTTGACGTCGATGTCCACCACCTGCAGGGTCAGCTCATCACGGCGCTCCAGGAAGGGGATGCACAGGGCTGCCTTACCAACCACGATACGCGGCTCCTTGCGTCGACCGGAGATGATGACGGCGGTGTCCGGCGGAGCCTTGATGTAGCTCTTCTTGAAGATGATTGCGATGAGGGCGATGAGTATCAGAACGCCGACACCCACGGTTCCTCCGATGATTCCGCTCATTGCTGTCCTTTCTCGCGAACCCTTATGTTCGTGTATCCCTTATCGTTTGCCGCGCATGAGGGAGCTCAGGAGGCCCCTGAAGCCCTCCTTCGCCACCAGACCGGAGAGCAGCCTCTTGGTGTCATCACT
>JAFRFV010000265.1 GCA_017434185.1 Coriobacteriales bacterium | reverse complement strand
TGGTCGCAAAACAGTCTGCCAGCCCCGATGCCCATGTGCCATCGGAAGTGACTGAAATGGGCTCGGTTCCGGCCTTTTCATATCGTCTAGTTCGACAACGCAAGAGTGGGGCGGCTTCCGCCGCCCCACTCCGTTGCGAACGGGTGAGTCGCTCTCCCCCCTCTTCTCCGCAGACTCACTTGATCGCAGCGCTTATCTCCCCAAGATTCTGCGGGCCCGCAGAATCTTCCCGCCGCATCTTGCGCGATGCGCGCAAGAACCGTCCCCAGTCGGTGGTTTCGCGAGCAAGAACCGTCCCCGGTCGTGGGCGGCTGCGGCGCAGCGCTTATCCCTCTTCGCCTACGATCAGATCGAGCATCTCCTGACGGGAATGCACACCCAGCTTCTGATAGATGCGCATTCGATGTGAGTTGAGTGTGCCGAGCGAGATGCAGAGCTTATCCTGGATGTAGGAAGCATCGCGTCCTTGAGCCAGTAGCACGAGCACCTCGCCCTGACGCTCGGTGAGGCCCTTTTCACGTGAGAACTCAAGGCACTGCTCTTCGAAACTCTTCTGGGGACGTGCTTCGTTCTCATTGCGCACGATCTGCATGATGTCCTTCTCGGTAAGGACGAAACTGTGCGCGACTATGAGTGCGCATGCGATGATGGCGGATGCCGTGGCGACCGAGATCGCACCACTGTCCATCGCCGGCTGAACATAACGACCCACGATCGCGCCCGCGATGACTCCCAAACCAGCCATCGCCGCTCGGCCTGAGCCAAAGACCTGTACCGGTGGTAGGAAGAAACGGTAACAGAGGAAGCCCAAGATGATCCACAGGGTGAATTCGAAGCAAGTGTAACCAAAGCGCACCGTGACGAATGAGATCATGCCATTGGATAAGACTGGCAGCAGCAAGAATCCAATCGCCAGGATGGAAAGCACCGGGCGGTAGATGGTTTCCACGCTGAATTGTTTCGAGCGCAGGGCGAAAAGCAATAACAGGCTCGCAGCCAGGACCGTGATGCCCATGAGGATGAAGGGGACCTCGTTGGCGAAGCTCTCCTCGATGCTGTTGTTGATTTCGCGCATGAAGCTGGCTGCGAAGCCGAAGACGGTTGTCGCGACACCAAGCTTGATCAGCAGGGTTCGTAGGCTCTTGGTGTCGAGCTTGTTGTATTCCCCCGGCGACAGAAGGGCGTTGGAGTCACACTTGAGGCTCAGGATACCGGAGATCACGGGAAGGATGACGGCCAGCACCACGACCATGTAGTCGGGCAACATCAGGAGCAGCGGATAGAGAATAGCAGCCAGTGAGTAACCCGACGCCGCTTCGATCACCAATTGCTTGAGCGGCAGGCGGGAGAAGGCGCGTCCCCAAGCGAGCAGCAACAATGCCGAGCCGATACCGGTCGCGAGCACGGAGAACCAGAACAGCGGATTGATCAGGTGACTTCCATCGCCACGCAGGAATGGCAGGATGAGTGTGCCCAGAGCGATCGTGATGGGCCCAACCATGGCGCCGCGATCGTTCGAGAGCAGGCGCTCCACCTTCTTGTGGGCGACCACGCATATGACGAGCGTGCTGAAGAGAAAGATGATCGAATAGAAATAACTATCATCCAGCACGACCGAGCTGCTTGAGATGCTGCCTATGTAGAGGGCAGGGGAGAAGAACGTCAGATATGCCCACGAGCGATTGCACGCGTAACCTATGACGCGCGCCAAGGACGTCTTCTCGATCACCAGCTCGTCGCTGCGTTGCTCAATGGCGAGTCCTTCTTCGTCCATCCTGCTCCCCGTGTGTTTGTTTCCTGAAGCCATCCCTGCGGCCACCTTTCGCCTGCACACTACATCGAATCTGTAATGTATGTGAATCATAAGCCTCTTATGAACCTTGCGGAACAAGTGAATAAGCGTTTCCGATGGCCTGGTTACAGTTCGGATTCCTATCCTTCGCGGCGTGGGGCGCTGCTTAGAACGCCGGCGCGCAGACGCCCCATATCGTCTCATCGAGAGAAGAGAAGGAGGAAACGTATGAGCAAACTGAATATGACTCGACGGACGTTCGCGAAGGCGCTTGCCGTGACGGGTGCTGCCGCGATCATCGCGCCGTCAGTCAAGGCGTCAGAGTCGTTCGCTGCCGCCACCGCTCCCAGTGCGAGCAACAACGTGAAGCACATCCGAACCGCCTGCCGTGGTTGCGGCAAGATGGAATGCGGCGTTTGGGTGACTGTTGAGAACGGCCGCGCTGTGAAGATCGAAGGCGACGAGTCCAACTTCGCCGCCCGCGGCAACTGCTGCACCAAGAGCCAAGCGTCCATCCAGGCGGCCTATCATCCCGACCGTATCAAGTATCCCATGAAGCGCAGCACACCCAAGGGCGACGACGATCCCGGCTGGCAGCGCATCACCTGGGACGAAGCCTACACCACCACCGTTGCCAAAGCCCGTGAGCTCTCAGAGCGCTACGGTGGCAACACCATCGCCGGTATCACCGGTACCTCCCGCGTTTGGTGCAT
Source organism: Coriobacteriales bacterium (assembly GCA_017434185.1). Lineage (GTDB taxonomy): Bacteria > Actinomycetota > Coriobacteriia > Coriobacteriales > RUG844 > RGIG2431. The sequence continues at coordinate 3,485 of JAFRFV010000265.1, read as the reverse complement.
GGGTGGTACTTCCAGCTGGATCAAGATGTGGGGTTCCGTCAATGGTATCCAGGCATGGCAGGTTTGCAAGGGCCCGCGCCATTTCACGGGTAACCTCGTTTCCCAGTTCGCACACTCTTGGGTCGCCACCGTCGATCGTCCGCGCATCTACACTGCTTGGGGCGGTTCGACCGAGATCTCCAACTATGACGACTCCTGCCGCACCTCTGTCGAAGTCGCGATGCAGGCCGACTACCACATCATCGTCGACCCGCGTCTTTCCAACCTGGGCAAGGAAGCTGATTATCACCTCCCACTGCGTCCCGGTACCGATGGTGCCATGGCCATGTGCTGGGCCAATGTGATCGTCAATAACGAACTCTACGACGATCTCTACGTGAAGAAGTGGACCAACGCCCCCTTCTTGGTTGTCAAGGACATGGATGCCACCGGATATCCCACTGTGTCCACCAATGGCGACCCGTTTAATTTCATCACTCGCTTGCTCAAGGAATCAGATCTGGTTGAAGGCGGCGATCCCCATCGTTTCATGGTCTGGGATACGCTGGAAGATAAGTTCACCTACTTCGACAATGCTACCGGCCAGTGGGAGGGTGAGGATTGGGCGCCCGCGAGTGTTGGCTTCGTGCCCAAGCAGAATTTCCCTGCTGGCGTCGATCCTGGTTGGTGCCCCGACCCCACGCCGTTCGATCCGGTGATTGATCCTGCCCTGTACGGTGAATATGAAGTCACTCTCAAGGATGGCAGCAAGCATATCGCCCGTCCCGTTTGGGAGTATTACTGTGAGGCCCTCGAGGCATACACCCCTGCAAAGACCCAGGAGATCACCGGCGTAGACGCCAAGCTGATCGAGGATGCTGCCAAGTGCTGGGCAACGCGTCTTGACCCCACCACCGGCTATGGCAACGGCGGTCTGCGCTACATGCTGGCCATCGAGCATCAGGGCCATGCCATCCAGGTCTGCCGCACGCTCGATACGCTGGTCCAGATCACCGGCAACATGGACACCCCCGCTGGCAATCGCGGTTCGACGCGCTCCAACATCGAAGGCTATCATGCCGGTTTCGGCTCCAACGCGCCCGGTTGCCCGCCCATCCCAGAGAAGAACCGCCTGTCCAAGTGCGGCATCGAGCGTTTCCCGCTCACCAAGTGGTTCAATTCCTGGGCCGATGCCAACAGCGTCTGGGAAGCCATGGCCACGGGCAACCCGTATCCCGTCACCATGGCGATGAACTCCTCCGGCGACTTCATGTGCCAAGGCAACACCGCCTACAACTGGGCTGCTCTCTGCGGTCTCGACTTCATCTTCGAGGCTAACCTGTTCCAGCCGCCGTCGGCTGGTGTCGCGGACATCCTCGTGCCTGCCCAGCATTGGATCGAGATCCCCGGCTGCCCGCGTGCCTCCCAAGGTTCGCACGGTGCCATGGGCGCTCATGTCCGTTGCATCGAGCCCCTTGGCGAAGCCGAGTTCGACCCCATCATCCTGGTGAAGTTCTTCGAGTATGCAGGTATGCCGTACTGGCCTGCTGCCTTCAACCCCAATGTCCCGTGGCCCACTGAGAAGGACCTTCTGAACGATGGCGTCAAGTACTTCCGCGATTCTTGGGATCAGTTCGTGAAGGACTTCCAAGAGCATGGTTGGTGGGATGTCAAGGTGGTTGAGCCCGCACTCTGGGGTACCTATCGTCGTTATGAGACAGGCGCCCTGCGTTCTCGCAACGCTGGCGGTATCCTAGGTACGAAGGGCGATTACAAACCCGGTTTCTACACTCCCACGATGAAGGTGGAGATTTGGTCCACTCTCATGGAGTCCTATCATCCTGATCAGGGCTGGGAGCTTCCCAACTACGACGAGCCTCCGTACTCTCCCGTTTCTCGCCCCGACCTGACTGCCGAATACCCGCTCATCATCACCACCGGGCGTCGTATCCCTGTGTATTTCCACAGCGAACACCGCCAGCTGCCCTGGTGTCGCGAACAGTGGCCGGCTCCGCGAATCGAGATTCATCCTGACACCGCTGAGGAATACGGCATCAAGCAGGGTGACTGGGTGTGGATCGAGTCTCCCTTTGGCAAGATCCGTCAAATCGCCGATCTCTACTACGGTATCGATCGTGGCGTCGTCAATTGCGAGCACCAATGGTGGTTCCCCGAGCTCAAGCAGGCCAGCAAGGGTCACGAGCTCTGCCAGGTCAACCACCTGGTCGATCGCAACGCGCAAGATCCGCATTGTGGAACCGGTAACGTGCGTGCGTACCTGGTCAAGATTTACAAGGCCACCCCGGAGAACTCGCCCTTCGGTAACCCCGTTCCATGTGGGAATGACGGAAGCGAGATCATCCACGATGCATCCGATCCTCGCTTGAAGGAATGGCTGCCCGTATATGATGGAAGGGAGGCCTAGATGACTCAGTATGCTATCGTCACTGACTTGAACAAATGTGTCGGTTGCCTTGGTTGCACCGTCGCTTGCAAGGTCATCAATGATGTTCCTATTGGAAACTACTGGGTGAAGATCCTGCGCGTTGGCCCCAATCCCAGCTTCGAAGGTGCGGATTATCCCAACGTCGAGATGTACTTCCTGCCCATCCAGTGTCAGCACTGTGCCAAGCCAGAGTGCGTGAAGGTCTGCCCGACTGGCGCTTCTCAGAAGCTCGCTGATGGTACCGTCCAAATCGACAAGGAGAAGTGCATCGGTTGCCAGTTCTGCGTCATGGCATGCCCCTATGGAGTGCGTTACCTGAACACCGAGGAGAAGATCGTCGAGAAGTGCACCCTGTGCGAGCAGCGCACCAGCCAGGGAGAATTGCCTCAGTGCGTTGCCCAGTGCGGTGGCCGCGCGAGGTTCTTTGGTGATCTGGATAAGGGCGTCGATGGTTTCCTTGGTCCGGATACAACGGCTGATAACGGCGACACCTCCTACGAGGGGCTGGCGGCTGCGCGTCTGACGCTGGCTCAAGCCGTGCAGAAGGGTTATTCGCATCCGTATGCCGCATCGGATATCCGTAGTCTGCCTGATGTGGGTAATGGTCCTGCGATGCGCTACATCCTGCGCAACGTCAAGTGGCAAGGTTAAGAGGGGGAAGGAGAAATTATCATGGCAACTCAATGGCCTCTCGTTATCTTCACCCTCGCCCTGTGCTTCGCCGGCGGCCTGCTGTTCATGCAGTCTTTGGCCGCCATCCTGGGCAAGGGTAGCGCCAAGTTCCAGAAGCTTGCCGCCATCGCCAACATCGCGATCATCGTCATCGGCGGTATCGCTGTCTTCTTCCACCTGCAGCACTGGGAGAGGATCTTCAACGGCTTCGGTCACATCACCTCCGGCATCACCCATGAGCTCATCATGGTCGTACTGGCCCTGGCCATCCTGATCGTCTTCCTCGTGATGCTCAAGAAGGGCGAGCTGCCCAAGTGGGCCGCCTATGCCGGTCTCGTGATCGCAGCTCTCCTCGTGTTCGTCACCGCCAACAGCTACAACATGGCTG
>JAFRFV010000264.1 GCA_017434185.1 Coriobacteriales bacterium | reverse complement strand
GTGCCGAGTCCGAAGAGACCGAGTTTGATGGTACGCATGGGGGCTCCTTTCAGGTGATCAGTCGAAGATCTCGCACATCAGCAGGTCGTCGTAGGTCTCACGACGCACCACACAACGTGCCTGGCCATCCTTGACCATGTACACGCCGGGGCGTACCTGCGTGTTGTAGTTGCTGGACATGCTGTGGCAATAGGCGCCGGTGGTGAACACGCAGATGATGTCCCCCACTTCCGCGGGCTGCAGGGGTGCATCGTGGATGACGATGTCGCCGGATTCGCAATGCTTACCCGCGATCGTCACCACGGTGGAGCGGGGCTGATCCGCCTTGTTGGCCACGACGGCCTCGTACTTGGCGTCGTAGAGCGCGGTGCGGATATTGTCCGTCATGCCACCGTCCACCGCGACGTAGGTGCGCACATTGGGGATGGACTTCACGGTACCCACGGTGTACAGGGTGACACCTGCGTTGGCGACCACGCTGCGACCGGGCTCGATAAGGATGCGGGGCACGGGGATGCGATGTGCCAAGCAGTGCTCCTTGATGTCGTCCACCACGACTTTGCCGTACTGCTTGATGGAACTGGGCTGATCGGGCGCACCATAGGCGATGCCCAGACCACCACCGGTATCGAGTTCCTGTACGAAGACGCCCGTTTCCTCGTAAACCTCGTCCATGAAGTGGACGATCACCTCGATGGCCTTGGCGAACGAGGTGAGAGTGAAGATCTGCGAGCCGATGTGCATGTGGATGCCCATGAACTCGATGCCCGGCAGCGCGATGGCGCGCTTGACCGCTTCCATGGCGAGACCGTCGCGCATGCCGAAACCGAACTTGCTGTCCTCGGCACCGGTCTGGATGTACACATGGGTGTCGGCGATGATACCAGGAGTGACGCGGATGAGAACCGGTTGCTTCATGTCGCGCTCGATGGCATACTCATTGATGCGACGCAGCTCCTCGAAGGAATCCACCACGATGCGGCCCACACGGGCATCCAGGGCCTCCTGCAGCTCCTGCGGGGTCTTGTTGTTGCCGTGGCAGATGATGCGCTCCATGGGGAAGCCGGCCTTCTGAGCGAAGAACAGCTCGCCACCGCTGGAGACGTCCAGATGACAACCCTCCTGCTCGACGATCCTGCACATGGCGACGCTCATGAACGCCTTGCCGGCGAAGGCCACGTCGACATTCTTCCAGTGGAAGCGGGTCCACTCCAGGTAGTCACGCAGTTGCTTGCGGATGTGCTCCTCGTCCATGACATAGACGGCGGTACCCACCTGGTGGGCCAGCTCGACCATGTCGACGCCACCGATGAAGAGATGGCCGTCCTCGACCTTCGCGGTCAGGGGCAACACGGCCTGGAGCTCCATGGTGGTCTTGTTGTCTGGATCGACGTGGGGACGCTCGACGGGCAGGGACATGGGGACCTCCTACATCCTGACGGGGGCGGAAACGCCCAGCAGACGGAGCACCAGGCGCAGGACGATGCGGCTGGCATCCACGGCATACAGACGGGCATCGCTGAGTGCGGCATCGTCCGTGAGCACATGGCACTGGGTGTAGAACTGATGGAAACTGGCGGCCAGATCCTCGGCGTAGTGGGTCAGACGGAAGGGCGCGTAATCACGTGCGGCACCCTCGAGCACCTCGCCGAAGGAATCGAGCTGACGCATGAGGGCGAGCTCGCTGGGGTCGTCGAGCAGCTGCAGCTGCAGGTCATCGGGGATAAGCGCCGCGGAGATGGCATCCATGTCCTGCTCCTGCTGGATACCGCGGGCCGCGGCGGCCTTGCGCAGGATGGAGCAGATGCGCGCGTGGGCGTACTGCACATAGAACACGGGATTCGTGGAATCCTGCTTCTTGGCGACCTCGATGTCGAAATCGATGGATTGATCGGTGGAACGGTAGATCATGAGGTAACGGGTCGCATCGCTTCCCACCTCATCCAGGAGCTCCTCGAAGGTGACCATGGTACCGGCGCGCTTGGAAAGGCGCACGGGCTCGCCGTTGCGCAGCAGATTGACCAGCTGACCGATGATGACGTCGAGCTGTCCATCGTGGCCGAGCGCGGTACAGGCGCTCTTCATGCGGGGCACATAGCCGTGGTGGTCGGCGCCCCAGATGTCGATGACTTTGGAGAAACCGCGGTCGAACTTGTTCAGATGGTAGGCGATGTCGGAGGCGAAGTAGGTGTAGGCACCGTCAGCCTTGATCAGGACGCGGTCCTTATCATCACCGAACTTTGTCGAGGCGAACCAGACGGCTCCATCCTTCTGGTAGATATGACCCGCTTGGCGCAGGACCTCGATGGCGCGATCGACCGGACCGATACCATCGGGGCCGGGCTCGTAGAGGCTGCGCTCGCTGAACCACACGTCGAAATCGACGCCGCAGGAATGCAGGACCTCCTTGTTGTGGGCGAGCACCTGGGTGTAGGCGCGCTCCCTGAAATGATGTTCGCGCTCGCTGTGGTCTGCCCTATACCACACATCGCCCTCATCCTGGTAGATCTCGTAGGCGATGTCGACGATATAGGCGCCGCCATAGCTGTTCTCCCCCAGCTCTGCGGCGTATTGGCGTTGCTCGGGCTCCAGAGCGGTGTCCGCGATCAGGATCGCCACAGCATCCGCAGGCGCCATACCCTGCTCGATGAAGCGGCAGATCTGTTGGTAGCGCACGGATACGCTCGAAGCGAAGATGTTCATCTGGTTGCCGGCATCGTTGATGTAGAACTCACGCTCGACATCCCAGCCCGCATGGGAGAGCACGTTGCACAGGGAATCGCCCAGTGCCGCCCAACGTCCATGACCCACGTGCATGGGACCGGTGGGGTTGGCGGAGACGAACTCGACCTGCAGTTTCCTACCCTGACCCAGATCGCAGCGGCCATAGGCGTCCCCCTGCTCATGCACCTTCCGCAACACCCCTTGGAGAGCGGCGTTGGAGAGCTTCATGTTGATGAAGCCGGGACCGGCGATCTCCACGGACTCGATCAGATCGCTCTGATCGATGTGGGCGGCGATGATCTGCGCGAGCGCGCGGGGGTTGGTCCTGGCGGCCTTCGCGTTGCGCAGGGCGACGGAAGTGGCCCAATCCCCATGGGCGAGGTCGCGCGGGCGTTCCACCGCCGGAGCGGGGACTTGCTCGAACGGGAGCTCGCCTGCATCGACGGCGTCCTTGATGGCTTGGAGCACGACAGCTTCGATGATATCTCGCACGGAACACACCTTTCGAATGCGATTCTTGCATGTTGACTGTTCAGGATAACGCAAGATGACCGCATACACGCGGCCATCTTGGATTGTTGGCGTTATCGGTGGCGCTTATTGGCCACAACGGGTCATGGTCGCGCTATTCCTCGATATCGACACTGTTCGCCTGGATGTCGCTACCCAGGGTCGCTTGGAGCTCGAGCTTCTGATCACCACGCACGATCCCGAGCGTTACGGTGTCGCCGGGCTCGTAGGAGCGGATCTCGATGATGACCTCGCTGGAATCGATGATCTCGTGCTTTTCGATGGAGACGATGACGTCGCCTTTCTGGATGCCGGCCTTCTCAGCCGGGGACCCGGGGACGACCTCGGCCACATAGGCGCCGGCATCGACGGAGAGGCCGTTGTTGTGAGCGACGCCGTAATCGACGGTACCCAGACTCACGCCCAGCCAGGTGTGCTCGACCTCGCGACCCTCGATGATGGCGTTGGCCACCTTCATGGCGTAGTCGACCGGGATGGCGAAGCCAACGCCGGAACTGCTGCCGGAATAGGACTCGATCAAGGTGTTGATGCCGATGAGCCTGCCCTGTGAATCCACGAGCGCACCACCGGAGTTACCGGGATTGATGGCAGCATCGGTCTGGATCATGTTGGTGTAGATGGAAAGACCGGTGCTGCCCTCCATGCTGGTGGAACGGTAGAGGGCGGAGACGATGCCGGTGGAGACGGACTTCTCCAGGCCGAAGGGGCTACCCAGAGCCATGACCCATTGACCGACGGCGAGGTCGGACGAACTGCCGATCTCCATGGGGACGAGCGCGGTCGTGGGCTCGATCTTGATGACGGCAAGGTCGCTGGACTCATCGTAGCCGATGACCTTGGCCTCGTACTCATCCTCATCCACGTTGACGATGATCTTCTGGGAGTCCTCGATCACGTGGTAATTGGTCAGGATGTAGCCATCGGAGCTCAGGATGACACCGGATCCCAAGCCGAAGTAGACGAGGTCATCCTCGTCGTACTCCTGGCCATTGTCCTGACCGCCATAACCGTAGGGCCCGTAGCCATAACCATATCCGTAGCCGTACATCTGGGCATAGGCGGTGGCGTAGTCGGTGTAGAGTTCGATGCCCACCACGGAGGGAAGGCACTTGGCAGCGACCGCTTCCGCCAGGTCCACACTCTCGCTGTTGGCAGTGATCACCTGGACGGGCTGGCTCGCGCTGGGTTCGGTCGTGGCGGGCTGGGTCACAGCCGGGGTCTCGACCTCATAGGTGGAGAGATAGGCTGAGAAGAGCCGCGTCGCCACGAAGCCCACGACGACACCACCCAGCAGAAGACCCAGGAGAACGCCCAGGCAGCCAGCCAGGAACGAACCGCCCTTGGAACCCTTCTGCTTGGGAGCGGGCTGGGAAGGACCGGGAACACCGGTCTGGACGGGCGCGGCGGGCTGCTGGGGCGCCGCACTGCCGGGAGCCGCATAGGCTCCTGCGCCACGGTATTGCTGGTTGGGAGCATAGGCTTGCTGCGGAGCATAGGCAGCGCCCCTGGGCGGAACATACGTCGCCTGGGTGGGCGCGGGAGCCACGGTCTTCGCAGCAGGGATGGAAGCGGATCCGGTCTTCGCGGTCACATCATCCACCGCGGGGATGGGAGGGATCACGTCGATGGGTTCAGTCTTGTTGTTATCGTTATCTGCCATGATACTTCGCCCCTCTTCTGGATCATGGTAATGGAGGCCCTTATCCTATTGGGAGGAAGATAGCACGACGGGGCGGAATCCTACCCGCTTTGCACCGTGCTGTAACTTTGTTGACACGAAACGTCATCGAGACGCTGGGCGAACGGTGTGCGGAGTGAGCCTGTAAGCCGGGTTCTGTCGCGTGCGACCATCTATCTTGGACTCCTGTCACCAGGAGCCTCCTCGCAGGCAACCCGGACGCCCAGCGGGCAACTGCATCGCGTCCCTATTCGCCCTTGCTCCGGATGGGGTTTGCCAAGCCATGACGTTACCGCCATGCTGGTGCGCTCTTACCGCACCGTTTCAGCTTTTCTCCTGCGTGTGCAGGGGAGTTTTCTTCTCTGTGGCACTGATCCGTCGGGTCACCCCGCCCAGCCGTTAGCTGGCATCCTGCCCTGTGGAGCCCGGACTTTCCTCACCATGCACGAAGCACAGCGCGGTCGCATGGCCCACTCCGCGCGGGACATTCTAGCAGAGATATGGGGAGCGTCGCCGCCTCAAGCGGCAAGAGGGGGCTTGGGAGCAGCGGTTTCCGCAGCTCGAACCTAGACCTTCTCCTTGAGCTCACGATCGATCATAGCACCGGAAGCGGGCATGATCACGCAGCCATCGTGCTCGCACATGTCCACGCAGGCGCCACAGCCGGTGCAGTAGCAGGCGATGGTGCGCATCTCCCCATTGACCTTCTTGCGGGCGCCCATGGGGCAGTTGTAGATGCACTTCTCGCATACCACGCAGTTCTCGTTACTGCGGCAGACGGGGATGCGGATGTGCTTCTGCATCTCGGGATGCGCCTTGACCGCGGCGAGGAAGGTCTTGCGCTGTGGGGTCATGAACTGGTCGACCTGACCGGCGCGCACGATATTGTTGAGCATCTGGTTGAGGTTGGCCACTTTGGCGCGGTTGATCTGGAACTGCTCGTAGGCCTTCTTGACCGCCATGACACGCGGCGAGGTGTAGGAACCGATGGCGAAGCTGCCTTGGAGCATGCGCTGGATGAACTTCTTACGCTCCACACTGCGCTTCATGCTCAGGTTCATCTGCTCTTCGTCCATCTCGAAGCCCACCACGCGATGCGTCCAGTTCTCCGCCTTGTCGATGGCGTCCTCGTAGACCTCCTCACCGGTGATGACCTCGCAGTCATCACAGATGCAATCGGGCAGGTAGACACCTATGTTCCTGTAGGCGGCAAGCACGCTGAACCAGGTCTCGGCGGGGATGGCACCGATGCAGGGAACAACGAGCAGACCGGCGGGCGGCAGGTCGTCCAACGCCTTGTAACAGGTGACGAAGGCCTGGTTGCCGGTGGCTGCGGCGGCTTGGAACTCCTCGGCGAACTTGTCGGGGATGACACGCGACGAGAAGATCGCACCGTTGGGGCAGACGCCGGCGCAGCAGCCACAGCCGATGCACTTATCACGAAGGATCCAGATGTGGTTGTCCTTGAAGCCGATGGCATCGGTGGGACAGGCATCGGCGCACTTGCTGCAGCTGCATTCGGGGTCGCGACTGTACACGCACAGATCGTACTTGAGACCGGGAGAATCGACGTACTTCTCGGGACGCCAGACCTCGGGCTCCTCGAAGGAATGGGGGCCCTTCTTGGGGCCGCCGCTGGAGCTGCTGAAGGGCGTCTTGGGACGCAGGTCGACCACGATGGGAGCGAAGGCTTCCTTGACAGCCGTGAGTTCATGCTCCATCTCTATGAAATCATCGAGGATATCCGTCATGGATCCTGCCTCCTTCCTTCTGGTCGAACACGTGCGAAGCGTCAGTCCTGGGGTTCGGTCAGGAAGAGCACGCCCAGACACTTGGGACCGCAGTGGGTCGAGATGGTGCAACTCGCCGTGGAGACATGGACCTCCTTGACGGCGGGCAGGGTGTCCTTCACGAGCTGGACCAGATTGGCGACCACCGCTTCGTCCACACCGCTGTGGGTGATGAACACGTGATCGGGGATGATGTTGTCATACGAGGTCAGCTGGTCCTTCACGTAGGTGGCCAGGACCTTCTCGTGCTTACCGCGGTACTTCTTGGCCACACCCATGTGGCCGTCGCTGTTGTCGACCTCGATGCAGGGCTTGATGGAGAGGGCGCTCACCAGCAGGGCCTTGGTCGCGGAACAGCGGCCACCGGCGACCATGTAGTCGAGGGTATCCAGGATGAAACTGGCATGTGAGGTGCAACGCAGTTCGTTGATACGCGCTGCGACCTGGGCAGCATCCATGCCCTGTTCGACCAGATCGTGGGCCTTGATGATGAGCAGACCGATGGCGGAGGACAGGTTGTGGCTGTCGATGGGGTATACACCCTCGAGCTGCTGACAGGCCATCGCGCAGTTGTCATAGGAGGACGAGAGCGAGGAGGCAAGGCAGAAGTGCACGATCTCGAAGCCCTGCTGGAGATAGGGAGTGAAGAACTCGATGTACTCCCCTGCCGACTGCGCGGCGGATTGGGGCAGGCAGCCCTTCTCACGGCAGATGGCGAAGAGCTTCTGCGGCGTGATGTCGACACCATCGTCCATGTAGTCCCTGCCATCCAGCCCGATATGGAACGGATGGTAGATGACTCCCAGTCGAGCCTGGAGTTCAGGACCGAGATCGCAAACACTATCCGCTGTAATGAGCACCTTCTTAGAAGACATCATCTCCCCTTCTCGCGCGAACGTTCTTATCATGATACCACGCTACACGCATCCATGTGAGGGGGCACTCCCCTCTTCATACATGATGCACCCCGCTGTTGGCATTCCATGTGGGGAAGAAGAGTGGAGCGGGACGCTACGGTTCGATTCTGCATGAAAGTTACAGACGGCAGACCTTACAAATACCCGCGGAAAATCCTATACTCTAGCCATGGAGCGGACACGACGGCATATTCGGATTGCCGGGTCCGCAGGGGAAAGGAGTGCTCATGGCAGCAAGCTTCACGTTGGTTAGGACTGATGACGAAACGGACGCATGTGCCGCGCTGGCGGGTCAGATCATGCAGGAGTGCCTCGCTTCCTTCTCCTGCTCTGGCAATTGTGAGCGCAAGATCGACGCGGAGGCCTGTAAGAAGGGCATCCTCCAGCGGATCGAGCAGGATTCCGTCGAGTACTACCTCATCAAGGATGGCGACCAGTACGTGGGTATCCTAAGCTTCCACCCCTTCGACGAGGGAGCCCCCACCGCCAAACTCTATCTTCCCGACAAGCACCGCAGCAAGGGCTATGCATCCGAGGCCTTCAGCTTCCTGGAGGGCTTCTGCCGCGGCCGTGATCTGGAGGCCATCTGGCTGGACGTGAACAAGAACAGCCGCCGTGCCATCGAGGTCTACAAGATCAAGGGATTCAGCACCATGCGCATGCACACCACTCCCCTGGATGAGGCATGCCTGATGGACGACTTCGCTCCC
>JAFRFV010000263.1 GCA_017434185.1 Coriobacteriales bacterium | reverse complement strand
GATCACGCTGGCGCCGAGCTTATCCAACAGCTTGGCGAGTTCGATCTTCTCCCGGAAACTAAGCAGGTAGCCGCCTGCTTCCACGGTTTGCTTCATGGTGACGTCGCTGATCATGACTGTACGCATAACGGCTCCTTTCCTTGACGAGGTACGGATGATCAAGCAGCGCAGGATGGAAGATGCGCTAATCGGCTAAGTATACCCAACGTGAGCCCCTCTCATGCGCTCACGTGCGCGAATGCGGTATTCGGACGGTAGAACGCAGGCAGCAGGAAGCATCCCCACAGCCGGGGACGGTTCTTGCTCGCGGTTTCCACCGACCAGGGACGGTCCTTGACGTTACTGTGGGCAGCAATCGCGGAAGTATTGGGACCCAGGGGCACGAAGTGGCAGCGGAAGCGGAAGTATTGGGACCCAGGGGCGCGAAGTGGCAGCGGAAGCGGAAGTATTGGGAATCATCCCAATACTTCGTACTCGCACTGCCACGCAGCGCTTACCACCCCAAAAGAAACGGAATCCGTGCCACGAAATGGCACCATGCGCCATCCTTCTTGTCAGACGAGGCTAACTCGCCTCTTGCATCACAGTGCGGACGCGCTATAATTCGCTTCAGATATACCCCCGGGGAGTATACGGAGGATAAGCGATGCCCGAGGAAAGCTGTTGCTGTTGTCGACACAAGAGCACGCCTCGTGAAGAGGGCTTCCAGCAGAACATCCAGACGCGTCTGAACCGCGCCATCGGCCAGCTGGGTGGCGTGAAGGCCATGATCGATGACAACCGCTACTGCGGCGACGTATTGCTGCAGCTCGCGGCGGCGGAGAAGGCCATCCATCGCGTGAGCGAGCTCATCCTTGAGAACCACCTGCACACCTGTGTGGTCGAGCAAGTGCGTGAGGGCAACGAAGAAGTGATCGACGAGGCCATGGACCTCATCCGCAAGTTCGGGAGTCGCTGATGGCCAGACAACGCTTCGATGTGACGGGTATGACCTGCGCCGCCTGTTCGGCGCGGGTGGAGAAGGCCACCGCCGAGGTCGCTGGCGTGCAGAAGGTTGCCGTCAACCTGCTCAAGAACAGCATGGACGTGGAATACGACGGCGAAGCCGCCACGATCGACGCCATCCGCAGCTCCGTCGACAAGGCGGGCTACGGTGCCATCCCCCGCGAGCAGGGCGCGGGCGCAGCGCAGACCACGGGAGCGACGGGCCCATCCCCTGCCAAGGCGGTCAACGTCGCGGCCCAGGAGGCACACAAGGTGCGCGTGCGCCTGATCGTGAGTTTCATCTTCGCCATCCCCCTCTTCTATCTGGACATGGGGCACATGTGGGGCTGGCCGCTGCCGGCGTGCTTCCACGGCGCCCAGAACGCCATGACCCTGGGCCTCACCCAGCTGCTGCTGGTGGTGCCCATCGTGGTGGTGAACTTCAAGTTCTTCCGCAATGGTTTCAAGGGCCTCGTACACGGCGCGCCCAACATGGACACGCTGGTTGCCCTGGGCGCCACAGCATCG
>JAFRFV010000025.1 GCA_017434185.1 Coriobacteriales bacterium | reverse complement strand
CCGCCACCGTGGGCGAGGAGGTCGGCTTCAGCCCCGTCATCAGCGGCGAAGCGGACAACCTGCAGTTCAACTACGCATGGCGTCGCGGCGACGGCTGGGACGAGTGGAACTCGACTGTCAAGGAGACGGGCGAGATGACGAGCGAGACGAGTGGGCACTTCACCCCTGCGAAGGCGGGCGTCTACTACGTGTGGGTCGACGCTCAGGATGATATGGGCAGGAAGCAGACCTCGGATATGTACGAGCTGCGCGTCGAGCCGCGTGACGAGGACAAATGGACCCTCGAGAGCGTGACCGCCTCCGGTGCCAAGGTCGTTGGCAAGCCTGTCGAGTTCAGTGCGGTCATCACCGGCAAGACGGAGGGCTTGAGCTACAACTACGCATGGTCCTTTGGCGATGGCTGGGAGCACTGGAGCTCCACCATGAAGGAGACCGGCGCGATGACCCAGGAGACCCACGGCACTTTCACCCCCGACCGCGCGGGCATCTACAACGTGTGGATCGACGTGGAAGACGAGTTCGGCATCCGTGTCACCAGCGATGTGCTCCCGGTCGAGATCGATGCCGCGCCCATCACTTGGACCCTCGAGGGCGTCGATGCGCCTTCCTCCGGCAGCGTGGGCGAGCCGCTCAGCTTCAGCGCACAGGTCTCCGGCGAGACGGACGGCCTGCGCTATAACTACGCTTGGAGCTACGAGGGCCTCTGGGGCGACAACTGGAGTTCGACGCGCCTGCGCACTGGCGACTATACGAGCGAGCTCTCCGACACCTTCACGCCCGACAAAGTGGGCACCTACTACCTGTGGGTCGACGTGACCGACGGCTATCGCGTCGAGACCTCGGAACAACTTGCTGTGAGCGTTGCCGCTGCACCCGAGCCCCAGCCCGCGTGGACGCTCGTGGACGTGGACGCGCCCGAAATCGGCACCGCAGGTGAGGAGCTGGGCTTCTCCGCAGTGATCGAGGGCGACGCGACCGGTCTCATGTTCAGCTACGCATGGGCGGCCGGCGAGTCCGGCTGGGACGAGTGGAGCTCCACCAAGAAGGAGAACGACGGCGCGATGACCACGGAGACGACCGGCCACTTCACACCTGAGCACTCCGGCATCTACCGCGTGTGGCTCGACGTTCAGGACGCCCAGGGCAATCAGACGACCAGCGCGACCAAGTTCATCACCGTCAGCGACGAATAGCGGCTTCCAACAGCATACGTTTGTGTTCTTTCCCTACGTTGCAAGTGGGGGAGTGCCCCGTGCTGGTATGATGCGTTATGTCGGACGCATTTGGAGAGAGGTGTGATCAGGTGGATAAGGTCCTCGTCACCGGAGCCTATGGTTTCCTGGGACGGCATGTGGTCCAGGAACTCGTGGACGCCGGCTACAGCGTGAGGGCCTTCGGACGCGATGCCGCCCAGCTCGCGCAGCTCGAATCGTCCAGCGTCGAGATCGCCGTGGGCGATCTGCTCGACCCCGCATTCCTCGCACGGGCCTGCGACGGCGTCGATGGTGTCATCCACTGTGCCGCGCTCCTGAAGAGTTGGGGTCGTCGCGAGGACTTCTTCGCCGTCAATGTGGACGGCACCCGCAACGTGCTTTCCGCCTGCGCGAACGCGCACGTCAAGCGCCTCGTGCACGTCTCATCGCCCAGCGTGCATCCGCTCGTGAGCAACATGCACATCCGCGAGGAAGACTACAACCCCAACAACCGCGTGAGCTTCTACGTGGAAAGCAAGATCGCCGCCGAACAGCTCGTGCGCGGCCAGCACGACGTGCCCTATGCCATCATCCGCCCGCGCGGCATCTGCGGTGTGGGTGATAAGAACATGCTCCCCGCGCTCATGCACGTGAACGACAGCATAGGGGTTCCGCTCTTCGAGCATGGCCAGGTGGTAGTCGACCTGTGCTGCGTACAGAACGTCGCCCACGCCTGCCGCCTCTGCCTTGAACGCGACGAGGCGCTTGGGCAGGCCTACGACATCAGCAATGGCGAGCCCCGCAAGCTCGTCGACCTGGTCGAGTCCGTCTTCCCCAAGCTGGGTCTCACACCCCGCTACATCCGTCTGCCCTTCCGCCCGGTCTACGCCGTGGCATCCGCGCTCGAGGGCTTCCACCGTCTCTTCCGCATCTACGATCGCGCACCCGCCGTCACCCGGCACGACCTGTGCACCATCGGTCACAGCCAGGTCTTCGACATAGGCAAGGCGCAGCGTGAACTGGGATACGCGCCCGTCGTGACCCTTGACGAGATGATCGAGCAATACGCTGCAGCCTACCGGGCTGGACAGCTCTGACCATTGCGAGAAGGAGGTCCCCCATGGATGTGAGTGCTTGGTCCTTCCAGATAGCGCAGGGTGTGGCATCGGCCACCATGTCGCGCGGCAGTTTCCGCCACCGCGACCGCATCTCCAGGAAGCGCTCGCTTGCCGTCTCCAAGCTGCGTGAGACGCCGCAGGGCTGGGCCTTCGACCTGTACGATCCCACGACGGGTACCACCGCGCCCGCCACCTGGACCATCACGCAGGACGCCGTATCCGGTGGCACACTCCACACGCTCGAGCTCGACCTGGCGCCCTTCGCCTGCAACCGCCTCTGGGTGAACCTGCCCTCCACACCCGATGAGCTCTTCTACGGTTGCGGCGAGACCTTCTCGCAGCTCGACCTCAAGGGCAACATGGCGCGCATCTGGGTCTCCGAGCATCAGAACACGCTCATCATCGTGGACAAGATCATCCGCGAGCGTCTGCTGGGTCTGGACCCCAAGCGCTTCCCGCCCTTCGAGCGCTACGAGTCGTACTACGTGCAGCCCACCTTCACGTCCAGCAAGCGCTACTTCGTGCACGTGGAGGGCCACGCGTACGCGCAGGTGGACTTCAGCAATCCCAAGCAGACCAGCATCCTGCTGCGCGGCATGCGGGAGAACGCGCCCGTGCGCGTGCACTATGGTGAGGCGCCCAGCTTCGAGGCGCTCTCGCAGCTGCTCTCCAGCATCGTAGGCATCCAACCGCCCGTGCCCGAGGCGCTTATCCCCGGTATGATCCTGGCACGCCAGGGCGGCACGCAGGCCGTGCAGGACGCCATCGACAGCTGCCAGCAGGCGGGCATCCCGCTGCTGGGCATCTGGAGTCAGGACTGGTGTGGCTGCCGCAAGACGCCCTTCGGCTATCAGGTCATGTGGAACTGGCAGTGGGACCGCGAGCTCTATCCGGACCTGCCCCAGCGCATTGCGGCGTGGAAGGCGGCCGGCGTGGGCTTCTACGGATACATCAACCCCTTCATGGCGGTCGAGGGCCCGCTCTACAAGCAGGCTTCCGCCGCCGGTTACTGCGTCAAGAACGCCAAGGGCGAGGACTACATGGTCACCATCACCACCTTCCCGGCGGCTATGATCGACTTCACCAACCCCGCCGCCTACGACTGGTACAAGGACGTCATCAAGCGCGAGATGATCGACATCGGCATGGACGGCTGGATGGCCGACTTCGGCGAGTACCTGCCCACGGACGCCGTGCTCTTCTCGGGCGAAGACGGTATGGATAAGCACAACGAGTGACCGGTCATCTGGGCGCGCCTGAACCAGGAGGCCATCGACGAGGCCGGGCGCACGGGCGAACTCTTCTTCTGGGTGCGCGCGGGGCATACCGGCTCCATCCCCTGCACACCCATGGTCTGGAACGGCGACCAGCACGTCGATTGGTCGCGTGACCAGGGCATCCGCACCGTCATCCCCGCGTCGCTCTCGCTCGCCATGAGCGGTGTTGGCGTCTGCCACAGCGACGTGGGCGGCTACACCTCCATCGCGCACATGAAGCGCAGCCGCGAACTGCTGGCGCGCTGGGCCGAGCTCTGTTGCTTCAGCCCGCTCATGCGCTCGCATGAGGGCAACCGCCCCGATGTCAACGTGCAGTTCGACTGCGACCCGGAGATGCTGCATCACTTTGCCAACCTGGGGCGCCTGCGCGAGTTGCTCGCGCCGTACCTGCGCGCCCAGTTGCGGCAGTACGCGGACAAGGGCACACCCGTGATGCGGCCGCTGTTCTATCATTACAAGGGCGATGGGTTCTTCGACATCACCGACGAGTACCTGCTGGGTCGCGACATCCTGGTTGCGCCCATCCTGCGCCCCGGTGCGCAGAGTCGTACCTGCGTGCTTCCCAACGACGAGTGGGTCCATCTCTTCTCGGGTGAGACCTACCTGGGTGGCACGTACGAGGTCGAAGCTCCCCTGGGACGTCCCCCTGTGTTCGTGCGCAAGGCGAGCGAGTTCGCGGCGCTATTGGTGCCCGGTACCAACGAGATGGAAGTGGAAGGGAAGGAAGCATGAGCGATCTCTCGAAGAAGAGGACCGGCCGCGGCGCCATGTGCGCCTACGGTATGGCCGACATCTACGGCGGCGGCGCGTTCGTCGTCATCAGCACCTTCTTCACGGTGTTCCTCACCAAGGCCCTGGGCATGCCCACGGCGCTTGCGGGCACCATCCCGCTGGTGGGCAAGATCTGGGACGCCATCACGGATCCCATCATGGGCAACATCGTGGATCGCACGCGCAGCCGCTTCGGCGCTAAGCGCTTCTACATCCTGCTGGGCAGCATCATCAGCGCCCTCACCTTCGCCTGCCTGTGGCTGGAGTTCACGGGCGGCTCGCTCATGCAGCAGTACGTGTTCTACATGTTCATGTACATCCTGTTCTCCACCGGCTTCACCATCGTCATGGTGCCCTACAACGCGCTGTTGCCCGACATGGTGGAGGACTACCAGACCCGCGGCCGCTTCACCGGCATCCGTATGATCTTCTCGTCGCTGGGTGCCATCATCGCAGGGCTTATCCCCACCATCATGATCCAGAACAACACCGACCCGCATCAGTACTTCATCGTGGCGCTGCTGTTCGCGGTCATCTTCCTGGTCGCCATCCTCATCACCTTCTTCGGCACCTGGGAGAAGAGCCATGAGCCCAAGAAGGAGCCCTTCGGCCGCAGCATGGCGCAGTCCTTCACCGTGTTCCGCAACAAGACCTATCTCATCTTCATCGCGATCTTCCTGTGCGGGCAGGGCGCGGCCGACTTCGTCACCGGTATGGCGGTCTTCTACGTCGACGACGTGCTGAACGCCTACGGCGGCGGCAACTTCACCATCCTCATGGGAGTGATCCTGGCGGCCCAGTTCCTGGGCATGTTCATCATGAACCCGCTCATGAACCGCACCGACAAGACCATGCCCATCAAGATCGGCTTCCCGGTGCGCATCGTGGCCACTCTGGTCCTGTTGTTCTTCTCGTACGAGGGCGTGAACTTTGTCATCATCCTGGTGCTCTCGTTCATCATCGGTCTTGGCATGGCCGCCTCCAGCGTGAGCATCTACGCGATCCTGGCCGACATGCCCGACGTCGACGAGCTCATCTACGGCAAGCACCGCCCCGGCGTCTGCTCCAGCATGGCCACCTTCGTGCGCAAGATCGCGACGGGTCTGTCCAGCGCCATCATCGGCGTGCTCATGGCCTTCGTGGGCTACAACGAGGTGCTGGCCAACGAAGGTCTGCGCCAGGCAGCATCGACCCAGCATGGCATCGCGCTCATCTACGTGATCGTGCCCGTCATCCTGATGGTCCTCACACTCATCCTCACCTGGCGTTTCCCGCTGGGCAAGCAGGAATTCGAGATCGTGAAGCAGGAGCTGGCGCGCCGTCGCGGCGAGGCCGAGGGCGAGGCGACGCCGGAAGAGCGTCGCGTGTGCGAGAAGGTCACCGGTCTGCCCTATGAGCGCCTGTGGAACAACGGTCTTGGCGCCGGCGACGCGGTCGACGTCCCCACGGAGGGCTGACGCTGCATGGAAGCCCAGATCATCTATCTGCCCATTGGCGTTCCCACCTTCGACCTCGAGCTGGCGGGCGCCCTGTTCCGCAAGTGCGGGATGATGCTCCACAAGGTCGCCGGGGACTGCGGCGTGGACAAATCGCAACTCGCGCTGCCCAAGGAGCCGCTCCTTTCCATCGACGCGCTCGAGGCTTTCATGGACGAGGCCGATGCGCGCCGCGCTCCCGACACCGAGCCCGCGCTCGTGATCGCGCAGAACACCACCTTCGCCAACGGCGCCTACATGGATGCCATCCTGGATCGCTACGACGCGCCCATACTTCTGTGGACGCTGAAGGATCCCGCGCCCGACGGCGGTCGTCTCAAGCTCAACTCGCTCACCGGTGCCTACTCCGCGGGCAACAGATTCGCGATGCGCGAGCGCAGGGGCTTATCCTACGTCTACGGCGAGACCAGCAGGGAGCCGGTGCAACAGCAGGTCAAGACGGTCATCAGGGCCGCCCTCTGCAGAGCAGCCCTGCGGGGTGCGAAGCTGGGTAACGTGGGCGAGGCCCCCCAAGGTTTCGAGTTCGGCAACGTCGCGGACGACGAGCTGCTGCGGGTCTTCGGTATGACGCAGGAGCGCGTGCCGGTGGAGCAGCTCATGGAGAAGGCGGCCACCTGCCCCGAGTCCGAGATGCGCAAGCGCCTCGACGAGGCGCGCGAGGTCTTCGTGGGCTTCGATGCCATCCCGCAGGAGAACCGCGAGGGCTATGCGCGCCTCATGTGGGCATACGAGGATTACGTGGTGGAAAGCGGCGTGGTTGCGGTCGCATCCCGCTGCTGGCCCGACTTCTTCACGCGCTATGGCACGCCGGTCTGCGCCGTGCTCTCGCTCCTGAATGACCGCGGCATCCCCGCCGCCTGCGAGGGCGACAGCGCCGGCGCGCTCACCATGCTCATCGGCAGCTTCCTGTCCGGTCAGTCGGTCTTCTTCGGCGATCCCTGCGCCATCGACACGAACAAGGACACCGTCACCTTCTGGCACTGCGGCATGGCGGCGCCCTCGCTGGCTTCGCCCACGACGGGTGCGTGCGTTGGTGTGCATCCCAATCGACGCATCGGGCCCGTCATGGACTTCGGCTGCAAGGAGTCTCTCAGCGTGACCATCTTCCGCATCGGTCATAAGCCGGGCGGTGGCCTGCGCATGTTCCTGGCCAGTGGTTCCACCTTCGAATCACCCGAGCATTACGAGGGTACGAACCTTGTGGTGCATTGGGATGGCGACGTGCGCAGGATGGTGGAGGACTCGATCCACTCGGGCTGGGAGCCCCACTTCGTCGTGGCATACGGCTGGATCTATCCCGAGCTCATCATCCTCGCCGATTGGCTGGGCATCCCCGTGGAAAGGTACTGAGCGATGGCGAATCCCGCTGCTGTGCTCGCTCCCGAGCCCAAGTTCGAGAAGCTCCGCTATCCGCTCGTCTATCGCTTGGGACACCGTGTCATCTGTCCGCTGATCCTGCGTGACTACAGCTTCCAGACGGATATCGCGCCGGCCGACCTGCCCGGCCCCTACATCGTCATGGCCAACCACCTGACCGAGGTGGACATGTTCATGCTCGTTTCCGCCTTCCCGCAGCATATGTACTTTTT
>JAFRFV010000262.1 GCA_017434185.1 Coriobacteriales bacterium | reverse complement strand
CTGCCTGTGCATGGCCATGGGGTGGAAGCTCTTCGGGCTGCATCAGATCACCATCGGCATCAGCGTGGCGCTTATCCTCATGATCGTGGTCTCGCTTCTGACGAAACCGGAGAGCGACGCGGCCCTGCGCGACTTCTTCCCCACCGGCAAGTAGCACTGGCGGTGCAGCAAGAGGAGAACGATTGTACGTCTATCTCTCGCATAGGTCTGCTCTCGAGTATTGGCGTTCAGGCGCTCCTCTGATAGCCGGGAACGGACCCATCCGCTCCATCGATGACTACCCCATGAACATCCTGCAACTCGACTCCACGCCCAGGATGAACTTGGTCCTGCCCGGCATGCCGGAGTCGGATATCTTCTCGCAGCTGCCGCCCGCAGTACGCAAGCCCATCCACGTGCTGGTTGACTACGATTTCATCCGGCGCAACTCCTCGCGCATGCGATGCCATGTGTTCAAGGAATCGCTCCCGCAAGGGCAGTTCGTCGTCGTTGCGGACGAGATCGCCATCAGTTCGCCCGAGCTCACCTTCCTCCAATTAGCGCCCAAGCTCTACTTGGTGAAGCTCGTCCTGCTGGGTCTCGAGCTCTGCGGCTACTACTCCATCGACCCTTCGCTGGAGAGGGGGTACAGGCAGCACCAGCCTTACAGCAGCTTCACGAAGCTGTGGGACCTCATCTGGGGGCTGGACTACATCGTGACTTCCAAGATCCAGCGAGCAATGGCCTGCATCACCGATGGTGTCGCATCCCCCATGGAAGCTCGTTTGGTCGCGACTCTCTGCCTTCCCTATCGCAACGGCGGCTATGCTGTCCCAGTCCCCTTGGCGAACGAGCGCATCCTGTTGAGCGACAACACGCGCCAAACCTACGGGTGGAGCAGCTGCACGTGCGACCTCTTTTGGCCAGACGCCCGTTTCGCGGTGGAATACCAAGGCAAAGACCACGACGAACCTGAAACCGCGAGCAAAGACGTGCAGAAAGCGCTTATCCTGCGTGCAGAAGGCATCGAGTGCATGGCGGTTGATTATGCGCAGCTCGTGGATGCGGGCAAACGCGCTGCTTTCGCTGAGATGGTGGCGAAACATGTAGGCAAGCGCGTGCGCCCCACGATCGCCGACTTCGATGAGCGGCGTATAGCCTTGGGAAAGAAGCTGGGTTTCTGAAAATCGTTCATCGACCCGCGTTTTTGGCAGGAGTGCTGCCAAAAGTCGAAGTCTATGAACGATTCAGCGGATAAGCGCGGCGCTCCCGCACAAGAAGAGACCCCGGGCGAATGCCCGGGGCCCTTCGTGATTCGCTGCTCGCTTCGTGCGCGCTAGCCGGCGATCAACTTGCTCACGCTGCTGATGAACGCATCCATGTTCTTCCAGCAGATGAACAGCGTCACGACGATGATCAGCACGCCGCAGATGTTGGCGAAGATGTGGTTCTTGAACTCGCCCAGATCCGCACCGTTCGCGCAGTACAGCACGAAGAAGGCCATGAGCGGTAGGATGATCGCGTTCGCCGCTAGTGCTGTGAGGATGAGCTCCGTGGGGCTCTTGCCCAGCCAGATGGCCATGATGATGCCGCACACGATGACGATCATCCAGACGGCCTTGAACTTCATGTCCTTCATGTCCTTGCCCCAACCCAGAGCGCCGGAGACGGCGAAGGCGGCGGCCAGAGGAGCGGTGATGCAGGAGGTG
>JAFRFV010000261.1 GCA_017434185.1 Coriobacteriales bacterium | reverse complement strand
GGCATCTTCTGGGATGCGCCGGTGGGGCAGACTTTCACGCATTCCGGATTGTAGCAATGCTGGCATTGCACCGGCAGATAGTAGTACTCAACATCCGGAAAGACTGCACCCTCGTATTTGGGATTGGGGCCGATGCGCAGGATCTTGGTCCAGAAGTTGCCGATGGGCACATCATTGACCATCTTGCAAGCGGTGCAGCAAGCGAGGCAACCAACGCAACGGTTGAGGTCGGTGACGATGGAATACTGAGTCATGATTAGGCCTCCTTCCCCTCGAACGGTGCGTAGTTGGGCAGCCATTCCTTCAGGCGAGGATCGGAAGCATCACAGATGATGGGAGTACCGTCACCACCGCAGGGGATGGGATTGCCGAAGGGGCTGTTCTCGGGCGTGGCCTTGTAGACCTTGACCGGGATAGCGCGCAGCTGGCTGGAGCCGCACAGCGGATCCTGGGCATCCTTGTTGTTGATGCAGTTGATACCGCAGAGCTGGAAGCCCTTATCATAGGTATCGAGCTCGGGGAACCACCACTGGTGCTCGCAGTTGATGACGCCACGCTTGACACCGTAGAACAGGTCGACCGTCTGACGGACCTTGCCCCACTTGCTCTCGATCCAGGCCCAATCGCCCTGCTCGAGCCCGAGCTCCTTGGCATCGTCGGGGTGGATCTCCATACGAGGCGCGGGCCACAGCTCGCGCTGCCAGGGCAGCTGACGCTGCTCATTGTGGAAGTACACGGGGATACGACGACCGGTGGTCATGTTGAACGGGTACTCCTTGAAGAGCTCCGGAGTGCTGATGGGGCTCATGGGCGGTTCCTGGACATGGGGCAGCTCTTCGTTGCAGACCGCACGACCCTGCAGGTTGTAGACGGACTCGACGATGGTGCTCCAGAACTCGCACTTCATGGTAGGCGTGCCCATACCGGGGGTGGTGTCGACCAGCTTGTTGGCTGCGTTCTTCTTCTTGCCGTTGCGCAGATAACCCATCATGTAACGACGATAGGTACCCCACTCTTCCGGATACAGGATCTTGTTGTTCCACCAACCGTGCTTCTGATACTCCTCGACCATACCCTTCCAAGTGGTGGGTAGCTTGAAGGCCTTGGTGTTCTTGGCAGTGGTGGCGGCCCACTGGTCCAGAGCGACCTCCGCCCACGGGGTATCGAAGACATCCTCGAACTTGGCGGGATCGTAGAACGGACGGTTCATGGCCTTGCACACATAGCGGACAGCATCGCCCTCGAACAGGTGACCACCAACGGGCTCGATGCACTGGACGACCAGACCGGAACCGCCGCCAGCACCCTGGGAGTACTTGGGCCAGCCGGGGATCTCGAGCCAGTGGCTACCGGGCAGATACACATCAGCGGCACGGCTGATGGGGTTGTGCCACAGATCGCAGCACAGGAAGAAGTCGAGCTTATGCAGAGCATCCCAAGCATAGGTCGCGTTGGACTGGTTCATGAAGTCGCCAGCACCCACGGCACCGAAACGCACGGCATAGGGATCGTCGGTGTGGACGGTATCCCACAGGGAGGTGGCGTCAGTCCACATCGTGCCCCACTGGGTGAGCGGGAAGCGATCGATACCGGTCATGACGGAGCGCTCTTCCATGGTGGACTTGACCACCTTCTGAGCGAAGTCGGAGCTGTTGGAGGAGCTCATGGCACTGATCTGACCGGAAGGAGTGTACATGGGGAAGGTCGCACCGTTGAAGGTACCACGTGTGGGACCACGGCTTCCACCAGGGGTGTCATAGTTGTCGGTCATGAAGTCGAGCAGGTAGACGGTGCGGAAGAACTGGATGGACCAACCGGTCTGCTCAGGACCAAGCTGGGCGTTCAGACCACCGTTACCATGACGCTCGTCGAAGCGGGTGACCCAAGCCATGCAGGATTCCTCGATGATCTTGGCGGGAACCTCGGTCATCTGAGCGGCATACTCCAACGTGATGTCCTTGACGCAGCGATCCCAATACTCCTGCCAGACGGTGCGGCAGTAGACCTGGCGGCCATCCTTGAGGGTGACCGGGAAGCCCTTCTCGTCGCACCAGAGGGCGGGATCGAGATCGTCGGGCATGACGGTGTAGTCGGGCACGAAACCGCCCATGCGATACTCGAAACCGGTGGTGGGCTTGTGGTGGGCGTCCTGCTCATCGAACAGGCCGGCACGCTCGTGATTCTCGTCGGCTTGGAAGAAGGTCAGGCCATCCTTGGCGTTGTTCCACAGGGCGAACTTGTGGACATCGCCGCCCTCGACGAGGTCGGATTCCTTGAGCAGGCGGGTGCGCACGTCGAACAGAGTGTCGAGGTTGCACTTGACGTCGGTCCAACCGGTGGCGTCGATCTCCTTGCAGATCAGGAACGGGGCGTTGGACCAATACTTGACCAGATAGTCATCGTAGAGCTCGCGGTCGATGATCAGGCGGGTCCAAGCCATGGCGATGTAGACATCGGAGCCGGGACGCAGACGCAGCTCGAAGTCGGCTTCCTTACCGCAGTTGTTGGTGCGGGGGTCGATGGAGATGAAGACGTCAGCAGCCTGGGAGACGGCGGCGATGGTACGGCAGGAATCGTCGTAGTTGGACTGGGTCTGGTCGGTGCCCCACTGGATGTACACACGCGGGAAGTCGACGTTGGCGCACCAGAACATTGCGTTATCGATGGTGAGGCAGCCTGACAGACGACGGGGACCCTTGCAGATCTGGGCAGCGGCCTGGTTGTTCAGACCGGTCTGGAAGATATTGGACCAAGCCTGACCGGTGATGGAACCCCACTGACGGCTGGTACCGTTGCAGGTCATGGCACCCAGAACGCCCCACTTGTCCAGGTTCTGCAGATAGGCCTTGGCGACAGCGCCGCAAGCCTCTTCATAGGTCGCGCGGCGCCAACCGGGATCGTCAACCAGCTTCTCGTTGGTACGGATGAGCGGCGTGTGGATACGATCCGGGTGATACGCGGCCTGCAGGGACGACTGGGACTTGGTGCAGCAGTTACCGTTCGAAGTGACGGAGCTGTCATCGCCCTCGATACGGATCGCACGGCCATTCGTGACGGTGACCCACACCGAGCATTCCATCTTACCGCAGCCGCGGCAAGAGGAACGAATGACCTTGGTGCCGTTCTTGGCCTCTTCCACGGGCAGCACATAGTCAGCCAGCGCAACCCCAGGAGAAGAGACACACGCCAAAGCGGCGGCGGCACCTGTGACAGCAGCCGCTTTAAGGAACGAGCGGCGTGTCATATGCAAGTTACTCATACATCCTCCTTCTTGACTTCGTGTAGAACGAACTCGCACGCAGAAGCCTCGCCCTCCGGATAGGCGTGGCTTCCGTTGTGCGATTTCTATGAAATGAGGAAGGGTGATTTCATCGTGGTGACATGGTGATTCGAACTGCCGAACGTGAAAATCACCATCTGGTGGTGAGGTCTCGCGAAGGCACGCGACTATAATTCGCGATACGAGATTCATATGGGGGGACACTGATGAGAACTCGTTCCACACAAAAACAGGGGGAGCTTCTGGGTTCAAGTGATAAGCGCTGGTATGACCTGGCTGTACTTGGCCTCGCCTGCTACTTCTCCAGCGGCGAGATATACCGCTATCCTGCGAACCTGAACGTGCTGCAGGAGAGCTTCCCGCGTTCCCTCACGGCGCTTATCACAGCGATTCTGTTCATCGCCATCACCGTGTACGTGTTCAAACGCAATCCACGGCCGAAGCTCTACAAACGCACAGGGCTCCTTTGGCTGCTGGGTGCGGCGATCGTCATGCGCACCTGCGTCGTACTCATGCCACATCTCATGCCCGCGGGTATGGCGGGCGCGCTGTACGCGGCACTCAAGACCTTCGCCGTGATATTACTGGTCGCTTATCTGGAATTCTTCCTGGAACTGGGCAGGAAGACGGCGATAAGCGCTTTCGGTATCGCGTGCATCATCATCGGCGCCCTGCAACTGATCGCTTCCATGATGCCCAATGTGGTCGCCATCCCCCTGATGATGATCGTCTCGGCCTTCGCCAGCGTGGGTCTCATCATCGCCGTGAGTATGCGGGGCGACGGTGACGAAGTACTCAACGAGGCGGACGAGAACGCTCCGATCGAAGACGATGAGGGCACCAAGAGCAAGCTGACGCTCGCAAGCACCTGTGCCGTGCTCGCCTTGGCCGCCTTCCTGTTCCAATGCATCCACCGCAGCTGGCTGCCGCTGCAGGACGACGGTGTGGTCTCGCTGCTCATCCAGAATTCCGCTGCGTGCGGAACGATGCTCGCCGGCTGCCTGATCATCTGGCTGCGCGACATCTGGTGCGATGACAGCGCTGCCGAATTCTGCAAGTCGCTGCTATTGCCGCTCTGTGTTGCCGCGATGGGCTTCGCGTCATTCTTCGGCGGCAGCAGCGTGGTGCTCTACGTGATTCCCTTCAACATCGCCCAGAAGCTGGCTCTGTTCCTGATCTGGCTGGCGCCCATGGTCAACACGCGTGCCTTCCCACCGCTTGTCGCATTCTGCTGGTGTCAGGGTTGGTACATGTTCGGCGGTTCACTGCAGCGCGTGATGAGATATCTGCTTGATACCAGTGCTGAGGGGGCTGCTGTGAACCCCATGGTGTGGCTTGAGATCGCCTGCATGATCCTGTTGCTCATCGTGGCGCTGTTCTCGTACATCATCAGCATGATGCAGCAGCTGGTGCAGCAGCGAACTGCCGAGGATGTCGCTGCAACGACGGTCGTGACGGACCCCTTCGCGGGCTACGAGGAAGCCTGTGACCGCCTTGCGGAGCGCTACGAACTCACCCGCCGCGAGCGCGAGGTGCTCTCGTACCTGAGCCGCGGACGCACCGCCGCGCACATCACGCAGGAGCTGGTACTTTCCGAGAACACCGTGCGCACTCACACGCGCCACATCTACCGCAAACTCGATGTGAATTCGCAGCAGGAACTCATCAACCTGGTGGAAGAGGAGCTCCTGGGCGACAAGTAATCGCTTTGAGATAAGCGCTGCACCGCAAAATAGAACCGCCCCAGACTGCACAACCTGGGGCGGTTCTATTTTGCGCAATCGGAGACAGTCCTTGCGACGCTGCGGCCGGACGAGTCCGAGGGGTTGAGGGGGCAGACTCGCCCGACCGCAGCGAGTTCGCGCTGAGGCGAGGCGGATGGCTCGCCTCGCGGCGGGCCGGTGCGCGGAGCGTGCTTGCCGTACTTGAGCACACCGGCATCGCCGGGGTTTCGAACATCGGGAATGACCGCAACTGGACGGGCTCCCACTTCGTCCAGGCCAACTGGTACGCCTTCGGCCGGCT
>JAFRFV010000260.1 GCA_017434185.1 Coriobacteriales bacterium | reverse complement strand
CCAGGAACGACGCACTACCAAACCGGAAATCCGGTTTGGGTGGCCTACCAAAACGGATAAGTGGTTTCGGTGTACCGGATCCGACAATTTGGAGTGTTTTTCGCTACCGTTCCCCCGGATTTCCATTTTGGGTGGCCTATCAAAACGGAAATCCGTTTTGGTAGTGCTTGCCAGCGTATGCGAAAAGCCGCCCGGAGGGCGGCTTTTGATTTACTGGAGCGGGCAACGGGACTCTCATGTGCCGCTTCGCTTACGCTCGCGTCACAGCGCCTTCCGGCGCTGGCCTCGCTGCGGCGCGCCACCGGCGCCCCGCCAGGACGCTCGGCCGCTGCCGGGTTCTTCGTCCCTTATGCCCCCACCAGCGAACAATGGGGCCCCTTTCGGGGCCCCATTCACGTTCACTGGAGCGGGCAACGGGACTCGAACCCGCGAATAATGGCTTGGGAAGCCATGGCCTTACCACTTGGCGATGCCCGCATGTGTAGAGTGGATTCTAACACAAGGCGCGATGCTGTCACGCGGGATTCCTGTGACTGTCGCGGCGGCACGAGTCCCACAAGCAGCTGCGTCGGCAGCGCTCGAGCGCACGACGCAGTTCGCGGCAGTTCTGGAAGCGAGCACCGGGATCCACCTGCAGACATCTTCGCATCGCCGCCCCGAGGCTGCGCGGGCGCAGCACCTGCATCTTCTGGAGCGCTTCGTCACTCCCATCGAAGCGCTCCCCCACCGCCAGCCGATACAGCGTCGCTCCCAAGCCGTAGATGTCCGCCCGGGTGTCGACCGCGGCACCCGGAAGCGAGCACTCCGGCGCGGCATATCCGCGGGTTCCCAGGCGTTGGCCGCCCGCACCCTGCTGCTCGCTGCATGCCTCCATGCCTGTAACCCTTCGCGCAGTGCCGAAGTCGATCAGCCGCACATGTCCATCGCTCGCACGAAGCACATTCCCCGGCTTCACATCGCCGTGCACGATCGGCGGTTCCTGGGCATGCAGATACTCCAGCGCATCGCACAGTTGGATTCCGATACCCAGCAACACGCGGCCGTCCAGACGCCCTTCCCGCTCGAGCACGCTGGACAACGGTTCGCCCCCCATGTACTCCATCGCGATGAAAGCGACCTCCGTCATCTCCCCCGCGCCCAACAGGCGCGGAAGCAGCGGATGCGTCAATCCCCGCATGATGCATACTTCGTTCTCGAGACTCTCGCGTGCAGCCGAGCACTCGGCACCCAGGTCATCGCGGGCGACCTTGAGCACGCATGAGCGCTCCGTGCGCTTATCCCATGCCTGCCAAACCCGGGACAGACCGCCTTCGCCGATCAGACGGATGACCTGGAAACGCCCTGCAACGATATCAGAGCAGTTCACCCAGTTCCTTCGCGCTCAAGTCGATGCAGGTCAGCGCAGGTCCGTGATAGAGCTCGTAGGAATCCGGCAGGCCTTCCCTGTGCACGCCGTCGACGTAGAGCAGCATGCTCGCCTTGCGGCGCACCCACTTCTGTGGCGCGTAACCGCGCACCGGCGTGCCGCTCCAATCGATGGGCGCGTCCGCGGGAATACGCACGCGGATGCCATCGTCGTCCTTGCTCACGGGCAGGCGGCAGACCACGTGCTCGCGCTCGTCGACCTCCTGCGTGATGCGGAAGCGGCTGCGGCGCACGTAGAACAGGATGAGCGCCGTGCCCGTGGTCGCACCAGCCGCCAGCACCGTGATGGGGATCAGCGGGATGGTGGTGGCGGGTGCGGTCGTGAGCTGAACCGTGGTGACGCCGTTCATGGTGGTGGTCTCCGGTACCGTGGGAGTAGGTGCGGGTGCGGGCTCGGGAACGACCTCGTCGTAGGTTGCGGTGACCTTGTAGGTGCGCGGTTGGTTCTTGGCGGGAACGTTGCCCGCGTACTCGGCGCGCACGACGTAGTGGTCGGTCACACCCTTGGAGTCGACGCCACGGAACGTGGCGGGCGCCTTGTAGGTCGCGGGGATGCCGTAAGCATCGGTGCTCTCGACCTCGATGCTCACGCCCGCGCGCGTGAGTGTGATGTCATTACCCCAGTCCGTATGGTAGCCGATGGTTTCCGGAATCTGGCTGACGGAATTACTGGGCAAGCCGCTGTATTGCTGCGTCGCATCGATTTGGGCGCTCTGGGTGGCGCTCACGACGCGCGTCTCCTTGGACACGAGCGGGATGGAACCCTGGTAGCCGTCCTCGTCGATCTCGATAGTCGCCGGGATGCCGGCGAGCACGGAATCGAGCTTGTCGGGCGTGCACTCGGTCTCGTACCACCTCTCGAAGGGAACGGAAACGGTCTCGCCGGGGAGCTCCTTGACCTCGTAGTTCGAGAGCGTGTAGTTGCGGCCGGCTTCGTCCGTGTAGGTTTGGGCGGGAGCAGCCGGTTCCTGGCTGACGTTCTCGTGGGTCTGGGTGATCGTGAGGGCGAAGGCGTTGGGGATAAGCGCTGCACAGAGCGCGATGGCTGCGACGGCTGCGGCCGTCTTGCTGGTCTTCATCGTGGAGTCACTCCCTATTTGATGGCACCGCATTCGGTGCAGTAGGTTTCGGTGTAGCCGTCGTCGACGTAGTGGCCTTGCTCGGGGACGTGGACGGTTTCGTAGACGGGAACGACGGAGTAGGAGCCGCAGTTTGTTTCTTTGGAGTGCGCCACCCAATCGCTTGCAGCACTAAACTCTGCACCGCAGCTGTTGCAACGAACAATGCTTCCCACTTGTGTTCGTTCATCATGCTCTGGACGGTCAACCACCCAGTGCTGCCCGGTCTTGACAAAACGTTGTGCCCAATTGTGGGTGTGGCTGGACTCCCCGGAGCTGCTGCCGGACGATCCCGTGTTCGAGTTCGAGCCACCATTCGATGATGGACTCGAGCCACCACTCGAACTGCTCCCCGTCGAGGTGCTCCCGCCGCCTCCACCACTCGATGCTGGCTTGTTCACTTCAGCGGCGGGTGCGGTGGCAGCGGGATTCTCGCTGCTGCCATTCACAATCGAGTCAGTCGCGTCATTGGACTGCGGATCTTCCGGCTCGCCCTGGGGAAGAGGGCTGAGCCAGTCCCCCTGGGCCATCTCCCAGTCTCCTCCGATGGGGATGTTGGGCTCCCCGCCTCGATCACGCGACTCGGCATACAGGAAACCACCTATCAGAAACACGATGACGAGCAAGGCGATGATGATGCCGGTCTTTCCGCCCTTCCTGTTCCCGTCCATCTAGCCCTCCCTTTCCTTCCTGTTGCCATGTGTATGATAGACGAGCATTGTGATGAAACCGAGTAGCGAAAGTCCAAGCACGACGATGAACAGCAGTAATGGCGCTCCGTCTCCGGTTTGGGGCAGCAGCCGTGAGATCCACGTACCGTGTGTTCCGCCGCTGCGCTCCACCACGTATTCATCGAAACTGACTTCGAAGGTGCTTATCACCCGTGTCTCGACGCTGTCGCTATCATCATCCTTGAGTCCGTTGCCGCCATCGCTCCAATTGCGGGAGATGTGACTCGTCACCGAGTTGGGGATGACGGTCCCAGCCTCGAGCTCGTGGGTCGCGGTGACCAGGTAGCTGAGTGGTTCAAGGCTGCAGAAGCCCTCCTCCACAGCACCGAAGCAGAGCGCGATGCCCTTGATATCGCCATATGCCGAGAGGTCAACCGCCTCGCGGCTGCTCGCGCTGAACTCGCCAACATAATCCCAACCACTCGCATCGAAACGATCAGCCGTTCCCAGGGAACCCTCATGGAGCTCAGGTTGGCTGAAGCTCATGCCCGCTGCGGAGTTCCCACCCGTCCGTATGAGCAGATGCAGCCTGCCATCCGTGTCACCCGAGACCGTGGGCAGCCAGAGTTTGGTGATTCTGAGACCATAGGGCTTACCTGTCATCTGGCATTCGTCTATGACGTAGAACTCATCCGCCCAGGTGTTCGCCGTGCTCCTGAAAGTGACGTCATAGCGATATTCCTCGACGCCCACGTTGCTGACCTCGTTGCCATCGACATCCCTGTAGATCAGGCCCGCACTCGTGACATCCAATGTGGACTTGCTCACCTCACAGCCCAGGTTGATGGCCTTGTCAGTGAAGACCTGCTCCTGGTAGGAGTTGTTCTTGTCGAGTTTGAAGATGATGAATCCGTCTTCGCCCATCTCCGAGGGGTTCATGTAGGCGGTTGCCGCCTGGGATTCGACGATCTTGTAGATGCCGTATCCCTTCCAGCCGAAGTCGGCGATACCCGCGGAATCCGTGGATACGCTACCGATGTTCTCCCAAGCGGGGTCATCTGCTGAGATGTCATTCACATCGAGCTCTATCACACCGTCGACCACCGATGCGGGGTAACGCCAGAGCTGGAACCGCGTGCCTGAAATAGCCTCGCCGCTGTCGCGGTCCGTCTTCTTGACGACGATCCGCTCCGAAGTATAGTCGCAAGCATCGACGGTGATGATCGATCCATTGTCGTAGTCGGCCATATCGATGGTGGCAACCAGATTGGAGTTGTCTTCGTTGGTCCAGCTGAAGGGCTGGATGAGATAGTCGCCGGACTCGTTCTTGGGCAAGCTGGATTCGTCCTCGTAGACCTCGTAGATGTCGTAGGGAAGCGTATCCTCTTGGGTGGAAGCGGTGCCATCGGCACCGATCGTAAGGGTGACGACCGTTTCTCCCGTGGTCTTGCTCACGATGTCGAAGCGTATGCCTTCGGGACTCGTCTCGTTGGGTACGCCTTCGAGGCGCTTGTCCAGCTTGATACCGTAAGCAGCGGGAGCTTCAAGTGCCCTGAAGGTGGCTTCGTCAGGGTTGTTGGGATCGGTGAAGACGTTGGGGGCGTTCCAGCCCACTTGGCCTTCAGCGTTCGCATCGAGCACAGCGAAGAAAACTTCATCGCTAAGAAGGAAACCTTTTGGAGCCTTTGTTTCGTATACAACCCAAGATCCAAGCGGCGAAGTGATGATTCCTGTCATTGCATCCTTGATAAAGTCTGGACCAGAAACCTTGTAGTCATAATTATGGCCATCTAAATCAAATGACTCATCGCCCAGAATCAAGGAGACATATCCGTCTCCATCTGTCCTCATCACATAGCTTGCGGTCGGGGCACCAGAGGATCTCGCTTCTTCGGCGCTCGTGTATACATCGGCGTAATAATCAAAAGTATATTCAGCCAACGCGAGTGAAGCACCGCCGGGGGCAACCGGCTCACCTGTATTCGCATCCACCTTCTGGATGCGCACGGCGAACGGATCATTCAGCGGGACGTCCTCGAGTTCCAGGACGGTGCTCTCGCCCGTCACCTGGACGTCGTGTGCGAGGTCATCAAGCATGTAGCCCTTGGGGGCGCTTATCTCCTTGACATAGTACCAAGCAGAGGGAAGCTCCACTTCGGTGCTCTGCCCTGCCGCGTTGGTGATGAGGCGCACTGGATCGCCGTTCTTATCCAGAACCGGATTCTCACAAGCGTAGTCCGTATACACGCCATAGACCGCACCTTCGAGTGAGTAGCAACTG
>JAFRFV010000259.1 GCA_017434185.1 Coriobacteriales bacterium | reverse complement strand
GCCATGATGGCGCCCAGCTGGATCACCACCAGGAACATCTTGAGGAATTCAGGGGAGACGTTCAGGTGCACGAACTCGTCCACCAGGATCATGTGTCCGGTGCTGGAGATGGGGAGCCACTCCGTGATGCCCTCGACGATACCGATGAGTAGCGCCTTCAACAACTCGCTGATCATGTGTTCCCGCTCCTCCGGATGCTCTCATGCACTGCTGCGTGTCCTGTCGTGCGTACGTTGCATGATACCCCATATGGCGGTGGATCAGCGCAAGGGCAGCGCTTATCCATAAAAGCAAAGGGCCCACCGGCGATGCGGTGGGCCCCAGGTTGCGGATGCTTGGAAAAAGCGCTGCGCGGACTACTTGGACTCGATGGTGGGGATGTCGACCTCTTCCTTCTCGTCCAGATTGCCATCGTAGACGTAGTGCTTGGTGCCGTCGCCGATCACCTTGGCGAGCGCCCACATGGCGATGCAGTTGGGCACGACCATGAGGCCGTTCATGATGTCGGCGAAGTCCCACGCGGCGGAAGCCAGAGCGGAACCGGCGGAGAGGGTGGCGATGATGATGAACAGGATGAAGATGATCTGGTAGGCGTTGAGGGCCTTCTTGCCAAAGAGGTAGGCCACGACGCGGTTGCCGTACCAGGACCAGCCCAGCATGGTGGTGTAGGAGAAGAGCACCATACCCACGATCAGGACGAAGGGGCCGAAGACCGGGACCTGGCCGAAGCAGGCGACGGTGAGCTCGAGACCCTTGGCGAAACCACCGGCGGCGTAGGCGGCGGAGATGTCACCGTTGGCCAGGATGGAGGTGGTCAGGGTGAGACCGGTGATGAGGCAGATGACCACGGTGTCCCAGAAGGTACCGGTCATGGAGACCAGGGCCTGACGGGCGGGGTTACGGGTAGCGGCGTTGGCGGCGGCCAGCGGCGCGGAACCCATACCGGACTCATTGGAGAACAGACCGCGGGCGGCACCGTAGCGCAGAGCGGTCATGACCGCGAAGCCAGCGCCACCGCCGACCATGGCCTTGGGGGTGAAGGCGCAGACGACGATCCACTTGAGGGCAGCGCCCAGGTAGGCACCGTTCATGCCGATGATGATGATGCAGCAGAGCACATAGAAGATGGCCATGAAGGGGACGATCTTCTCACAGACGCGGGAGATGCTCTTGATGCCGCCGAAGACGACCAGCGCGACGAAGCCGGCGATCACGAGACCGACGACCCACATGGGGATACCGGGAGCGTACTGGTTGATGATACCGGTGACGGAGTTGGACTGCACGGCGGCACCGATACCGAAGGAGGCGAGAGCGGCGAAGGCGGCGAAGCAGATGGCCGTGATCTTGGCCCACTTCTGACCCGGGAAGCCACGCTCGAGTGCGTACATGGCACCACCCAGCATGTCACCCTTGTGATCCTTCACGCGGTACTTGACGGAGATGTAGGTCTCGGCGTACTTGGTGGCGATACCCAGGATACCGATGAGCCACATCCACAGGATGGCACCGACGCCACCAAAGACCACGGCGGTGGCCACACCAACGATGTTACCGGTACCGATGGTGGCGGAAAGGGCCGTGGTGAGCGCACCGAACTGGCTGATGTTGCCCTCGGCGTTCTCGTCCTTCTTGAACGAGAGCTTGATGGCGGTGCCGATCTTGCGCTGGATGAAACCGGTGCGGATGGTCATGTACAGATGGGTGCCAACGAGCACGATGATCAGCGGCCAAGACCACAGCCAGCCGTCGACGGTGCCGATGACGCTTCCGAGTCCTTCGATGAAGGCGTCCATGGGGTCTACTCCTCTCGCGCGGATTGAGCTTTGCGGGGATTATACGCTGCGAACAGGAACGTTATGTTTCTGTTGACTGGCGCTGGCAGACAAACGGCGCAAGGAAACGCCGTGGGCGCTTTAGTGGATTGGAGTATGTGCCACAGGCGTGCGGCGAGCGGTGGGCGGGCGCGCGGAGCGGCGGGTGGAGCGCTCCGGTGTGGGTGGGGCGCTTATCCCCTTCCCTATTCGTCGGCGTTGATGTGGCCGTTGAAGTCGACACCGCCGGTGAAGCCCTTGACGGCCTCCAGGTCGCTGTCCGGCGCCATCAGGATCTCGACGTCGCGCAGGTAGCGCTCCTTGGCCGCCTCGAAGATCTCCGGGAAGCTGCTGGTGGAGACCTCCTGGGTGAAGGGGTTGGTCCAAGCGATGTGGTCCAGATTGGCGAAGGGGGTGTCCTGGCTGGGCTGAGGGCGATGCGCGAGCGCCTTGACGAAGGAGTAGCGGCGGCGGGTCTCCTCGATCCTGCCCACGGCGGCGCGCCACCAACCAAGGGGCGAGTAGGTGGACTTCTGGTAGAGACGGAACCACTTGACGGCCTTGACGAAGTCGCCCAGCTCCAGGAAGGTCGAGAGCGCGTTGGCGGCCACGTAGCTGTGCATCTTGGAGACGGGCTCGAGCATGCGGCCGCTGCCCTGCAGGATCTCCTTGCCGGGGTTGAAGTCCTTCACGGTGACACCCAGGCTGCGATAGAGCATGAACTCGTCCAGCTCACGCTCGATCTCCGCGTGGATCTCGCTGCCGTCGCTCTCGTCCAGGTCCGGCTCGCCGGCGCTCTGCAGGGCGAACTGGATGCAGTAGATGTAGGGATGCGCGGCGCGGTCCAGCTCGTAGTGGCACAGGAAGCCCTTGGCGTAGGCGCGGGCGATGTCGGCATCCTCGCCCTCGAAGGCGCTCACGACCTCCTTCATGGCGAAGAGCACCTTGCTGGGGTTCAGCCGGTGCATCTTGGGGCCGACGGCGTGCACGGCGTGCCGCTTGGGATCGGCCGCGATGTAGAACCAGGGGTCGGGACCCTGGCTGCCGAGCACGAAGGCATCGCGTTCATCTTTGGAGTCGCCGATGAGCTCGGGATGCGCCTCCAGGATCTGGCGGGCGAAGAGGTCGTGGGTGATGAGAGCGGGCATGGATGTCTCCTAATCCGTATTCGCATCTTCCAATCATCCGCGCAATCCATCAGAATGGATGCATGTGTTGATTGGGCGTTGAACAGCATTGTCTGGCGTGTTTGCAACTCGTTCACACTCATTTATCACAATCCTCGTTAGGAGACAAGACGGAAGGTTGGCGACAACGAAGATGGCTCGAAACAAGATGACGAAACAGGAGAGAAGTTGGGTTCTCTATGATGTAGCGAACTCAGCTTTCGTCATGCTTTCGACGACCCTCATCCCCATCTACTTCAAGTCGTTGGCGGATGGCGGCTCGGTGGTCGTGGCATGGGGTTACGCGGAGACCGTGGCATCACTCATCCTGGCACTGCTCATGCCCATCCTGGGCAGCTTGGCGGACCTGCAGGGCAACAAGAAGAAGTTCCTTCTGGGCTTCATCGGCACGGGCGCGGTGGCATGTGCCGCACTGGGACTTCCCAAGACGGCGCTGCCCTTCCTGATCGTCTATGTGATCAGCGCCATCATGCTCAACGGCTCGATGGTCTTCTACGATGCCTTCCTGGTGGATGCCACCACCGAGGACCGCTACGACGAGGTATCGAGTCAAGGCTACGCGTGGGGCTACATCGGTTCCTGCATCCCCTTCATCGCCTGCATGGCGCTGGTGCTCTTTGGCGAGAAGATAGGCATCAGCCAGGGCGTCGGCATGAAGCTGGCCTTCCTGATCACCGCCGCGTGGTGGGTGGCCTTCTCCATCCCCATCCTGAAGAACGTGCATCAGACGCACTACAAGGAGCGCACGCCCAACCTGTTCAGGTCCACGTTCGTGGGTCTGTGGAACACCATCAAGAACATCGCGAAGGATAAGCGCCTGCTCATCTTCATCCTGGCGTTCTTCTTCTACATCGACGGCGTGCACACCGTCATCAAGATGGCCACCAGCTATGGTACCGACCTTGGCATCGATTCCACCCAGCTGGTGCTCGCGTTGCTGGTGACGCAGTTCGTGGCCTTCCCCAGCGCGATCATCTACGGCCGTCTGGCCGGCAAGTTCGGCACGCGCAAGATGCTGCTCATCGCCGTGGCCGCCTACTTCTGTATCGCCCTGTTCGCAGCGTTCTTCCTCAAGACCGCTGCCGAGTTCTGGATCCTTGCGGTTTGCGTCGGCATGTTCCAGGGTGGTATTCAAGCGCTATCGCGAAGCGAGTACGGCAAGCTCATTCCCAAGGAGAACGCCAACGAGTACTACGGCTTCTTCGATATCTTTGGCAAGTACGCCGCCGTCATGGGCACCTTCCTGGTGGCGTTCTTCACCCAGATCACCGGAAACGCCAGCATCGGCGTGCTGTCCATCGCCATCCTGTTCATCATCGGTTTCATCTTGCTTCTTCGCATGCCCAAGGAGTAGAATATCGCACGTTCCGAAAAAGACTGTTTCGGGGGAAGCAGGAGGGGGACGGTCCGAAGGGCCGCAGCCACGAGTTGCGGCCCTTCTGTATTGCCGCACGGAGGGCGCGGTGGGCGCGAAGGGTGGCGGGCGGGAGACAGGATGTGTGTGGAGCGCGTCTGTCGAACGAGTCTGCGTGTCGACAGACTAGCGGAAGGATTTCGAGCCCGCTGAACTCGAGAACCCGCGAGTCTGTCGAGCGAGTC